>CAZFNT010000277.1:1769-5990 GCA_964520315.1 uncultured Gemmatimonadota bacterium | reverse complement strand
TGAGCGGAATCGGGAGGCGAGGTGCTGACGACGACATCGAATCGACCAGAGCGCAGCAGAGCCGTGAGGGTGCGACGGGCCGCCAGTGCCCAGGGTAGGTAGAGGTCGGGGATGAGCACCAGGCCGGCGGCGATGCGGGCGAAGCTGTAGAGGCGATCTGGACGAGCGCCTCCCGCGCTGGCCTTGGTCTGCGACGGCAAACTGGTGGGGAGGGGAGAGGGAACGCGGTGGACCACCAGATCGGGCGGGAGCTCGGCCAGAAGCTCCGGATCGGTCGCGCGTCCGGATGGCGGGGAGAGCGCCAGCACCTCGGCCGTCCAGCGTTCGCGGGGCAGATAGCGGAGCAGTTTGACGATCCGCTGAACGCCGCCGCCGCCGATCGGGGGGAAGAAACAGGAGACGAAGAGGGCATGCATCGACGATCAACGGCTCCGCGTCCTCTTTCGAGCGCTTCACTCAACGGGGTTCGAACTTGGAGACAACGAACCCTACTCCGGGATCGACGGGGTGATCCACTCCATCGCCAATCACGGAGGAAGAATCGGCATTTCGTCTGCCGAGCGGGATGCACGCAACGACTGTACGGGCGCGCCGATTACGGTCCGGATCGGGCCTGCGCGCCGATCGGCGGACGATAGGTCGAAAGCCGTGCGAAGGCGTGCCGATAGTCCGTAGAGAGGCTCCGGCACTCGTCCCCCCGTCAATCCCCCTCTTCTCAGGATCGTTCGATGCGCGTTGCTCAGGAATACTTGGAGTTCGCCGACGTACGCGAACTATCTCGCGTGCTTGGCCTCTCGAGCGTCGGCGAGATCGAAGGGCTGACGCTGGCCGGCGATATCGTGAACTCCAGCGGAGGCGTGCTCTACAAGGGGGGGAGCAGCTTCGGCGTTCGCCAGGAGCGCAAGCTGCGCAGCTTGTTGGAGGAGTTCGAGCAAGCCTATCCGGTTCGTATCGAGCGCAATGATGCACTGAACGGATACGTGGCAGGGTTGGTGCAGGGCGACCTCGCCAAGGTCGAAGAGGCGGTGCGCGCCCGGAAGCCCTTCAACGAGTCGTTAGAGCAGATCGCTCCGATGGGTGAGCTTTTCGAGAGGCACCTGAAGCAGCGACCCGATCTGGCACTCGGGCTCTTCACCGCTCGCGAACGAGAGCACGAGATCGCGGGCGATACGATGCCCTCGATCTACCACCACACCCTTTTCCGCTCAGTAATGCTGGTGGCGCTCATGGAGTTCGTCCAGGAGCACACCGGAACCGATCTGGATCCGGACGTGGATTATCATGTGGCCCTGGAGGGGTCCTTCCTGCTGTACTCGGCCTCGATAGATGAGCTCGAGGCGATTCTGGCTACGGAGAGGCGACGCCGTGGAAGGGCGTACAGGAGCGCGATAGCCGCCTTGGGGCGAGTACTCCACCCGATGGAGCTCGACGCTCAGGTCGAACCGGTAGTCGAGTTCGTTCTGGCGCATTACGGTGGGGACCATACGGTCGCTGCGCTCTCGTCCGAGACGGCGATGCGGGCGAACTTCATCATCGGCATCGACGAGTTCGCTCAGATGGCCTCGGGCCATCTCGCGGGCAACCTGCCGATGAAGGAGGTCTTCGAGAGGATCTTGAAGCTGGGGATTCAGCAGCGACTCTCCAGCATCGTGGTCGAGGCGCTCGCGCGCGGGTTCCCGCAACTGGCGTCCTTCGATTTCTACTCGGAGCTCGAGCGGATTCTAGGGGATTGCGAATCGCTCTCGGGGCATCCCCATCCGATCCACAGCCTTTTCTCCGCGACTCTGGTGCTCTGCGGTGCGCGGGATTCTCAGTGTGCTCACTACAGCGGCGGCGCGGGACAGCCGGTCTACATCACACAAGATGACGATTCGGGATTGGCCGCCGGCAGCTACGGTACATGCAAACTGATGACCCCCCAGCTTACGGCCCTGTACGAGCGGTACTACACCGAGATAAAGGAAGGGGTCACCGCGGACAGGAACGCGGGACTCAAGACCGGCTGACCTCGCGCACCCGCGGCGCCAGCTCTTCTCGGTCGATCGGTGGGTAGACCTCCATGCCCTCGCCCCGCTCGTTGCGCATCAGAGCATCTCGGCCCCAGACCAACTCGGCGCGAGAGTCGACCGCCATGTCGAAGAGGCCGGTGTCCATCCGAATGGCGTCGACCGGGCAGGCCTCGACACAGAAGCCGCAGAATGAGCACTTCGACAAGTTGATCTCGAAGCTCTTGGGGCGCTTTTCGATCGTCGAATCGTCGACCGCCTCGGGAACGATGTCGATCGCGTGGCAAGGGCAGGCGGTTTCGCAGCATAAGCAGGCGGTACAAGCGATCGCGCCGTCGACCTTGGTCAGCCGATGCATGCCCCGAAAGCGAGGCATCAGGTCGGCGGGCACGTCGGGGTATGGAATCGTGACCGCGGCAGGGACACCTTTCTTCAGTCCCGCGGCGTGGGCGATGTGCAGCGACAGGTTTCGCGTGAAGTGATGGACGGTGACCGAGAGACCGCGCAGAACTTCGGGCACGTAGATCCGCTCGAGCCAGGTCTGCCTATGTTGCGTCAACATTTTGGGATCACCCGTTTTCCATAGCGGCCGCGCGAGAATAACTTCCCTGTTTGGCGCCGAGATCTGGCCCGGAGATTGGATGCCAAACTGGAAAGCTATTTCTGCGCGGCCCCATATGTCAAGAGACCGCGAGGATCCAGGCGCCGGTGGCGACGATATTGAAGAGCGCCAGAGGGAGCAGGATCTTCCAGCCGAGATGCATGAGCTGATCGTAGCGGAACCGGGGCAGCGTCCAGCGGATGGTCAGGAGGAGCCAACAGAAGAAGACCACTTTGACCCAGAAGATCCCGAATTGGAGCCACGGGACCAGGGCGGCCGGAGTGCCCAAGAAGAGACCGAAGGGCAGATGGAAGCCGTCGGCCATCAGATAGGGGACCTGGTAGCCGCCGAAATAGAGGGTCGACACCAGGCCGGCGACTACCACCGTGGTGACGAATTCGGCCATGAAGAACATGCCGAATTTCATGCCGCTGTACTCGAGGAAGCAGCCGATGATCTCCGACTCGGCCTCGGGGATATCGAAAGGGGCCCGCTTCGTCTCGGCGATCGAGGCGGTGATCAACAGCAGAAACCCCAGTGGCTGGTAGATGATCCCCCAATTCGGGAGGAATCCGGCGAAGAGGCCGGTCTGCGCCCGGGCGATCTCCATCAGGTCGAGAGTTCCGTAAACCATGACCGACCCGACGACCGCGAGACCGAGTGCCAGTTCGTAGCTGATCATCTGCCCGGCCGCTCGCATTGCGCCGAGCATCGCGAAGCGGTTGTTGGAAGACCATCCGCCGAGCACCACCGCGTAAACCGTGACCGAGGCCATCGCGAAGATGAAGAGGAACCCGATATTCATGGGAGCGAGGCGCATCTCGACCGTGTGGCCGAAGAGGGTGACGGTGTCGCCCATCGGGATCGCCGCGAAAGCGACGATCGCCGGGAATATCGCCAGAAAGGGGGCAAGCGAGTGGATGAAGCGGTTGGCGAAGGGAGGGACGAAGTCCTCCTTCGTCATCATCTTGATGGCGTCGGCGATGATGTGGAAGAGACCGATCGCCCGAAAGCCGAGTATCGCGGCGCGATTGGCGCCGATCCGGTCTTGCATGACAGCGCTCTGCTTCCGCTCAGCCCAAGTCAGCAGAGCGGCCAGCGACATCAGCGTGGACACGGCGATGATGCTCTTGACGATAGCGATCACGAGTTCGCTCGTCATCGCAGAGCCTCCTCTTTCTCAGGTTGGCGGAGCCCGGGTGGTGTGGGGGCCTTTGGCATCTCTACTCCGTGGCCGGGGGTGCCGAGCGGGTCGAGCGTCTCGAGCCGCAGCCCCGAGAAGAATGGGAGCTCGTCGGCCATCCGCGCGAAGCGCCCGGAGTCATCGGGCGGACCGGGTTCGGCTCCGCGGCGGAGCGCGAGATCGTTCAGCCAGGACCATTCCGGTCGGGCGTCTCCCAGCGGGTCGAAGCATGGGCGAATGCGCTGAATCAGACCTTCGGAGCTCACGAAAGTGCCGTTCTGCTCCGCGAACATCGCCCTCGGAAGGAGCAGATCAGCCAGGCGGCCTGTCCCCCCGGGTCGGGAGCCCGAATAGACCGAGAGCGTCGCGCCCGCCATCGCCCGCTGAACGGCTTCGTTGTCGAGATCTCCGGCGGTGAGGTCGACACCGAG
>CAZFNT010000277.1:0-1759 GCA_964520315.1 uncultured Gemmatimonadota bacterium | reverse complement strand
AGCAGGTCGGTTTCACCCTGAGCCGCTCGATCGAGGATGCTCTCGATCTCGCTCTCAGCGCTATCGGCCTCGGCAGGCAGACCGAGCTCGAGGGCTCCACGTCGATTCGGCGTGTGATCGGGAAGCCGTAGATAATCGTCTCCTTCCCCCATGCCGGCGCCTGGAACGCGGCACTCGATCGTCCGCGCGAGCGGCCCGAGCACCGACTGAAGTGCGTGCATCTCTTCGCATGTTCGGTCGGTTCCGAGAACCACATCGACCTTGGGCGGGGAGCCCAGAGCCGCGGCGATCCGGTCGAGTGCGGCTGACCAGTCGAGCGGGGTGCCGTTGCGAAGCCGCGGATGAGCGATCCGGTCCGGTGCGTCGATCCGCTTGTAGGAGTAGCGGCCCGCATCACAGATCCAGTAGTCGTTTACGCGAGGATTGTGCCTGGCCCGATACCGGAACACCCGATCGCTTCCCTTCTTGTAGGCGTGGGTGACGTCGTGGTCGATTCGGATCGAGCATCCGCGCGAGCAACCATCGCATACCGAGTCGGTGGAAGCGAGGAACCAGACCCGGCGCCGGAAGCGGAAGTCGATATTGGTCAGAGCGCCCACCGGGCAGACCTCGACCAGATTGCCCGCGTAGCGGCTCGTCAGCGGGCGCCCCCCGACCGTGCCGATCCGGGAGTTGTCTCCGCGTTGGAACATGCCGAGCTCCGCCTCGCCCGAGATCTCGGCGCTGAAGCGAACGCATGCGGTGCAGTTTACGCAGCGCTCGTTGTCGAGCATGATGTCGCGACCCAGATCGACCATCTTCGGTTCGCCAAGCTTGTCCTCCAGATCGAAGCGACTCTTGTACGAGCCGTGCTCCATGTAGTAGTCCTGCAGCTTGCACTCGCCTGCCTGGTCGCAGACGGGACAGTCGATCGGGTGATGAATCAGCAGGAGCTCCAGAATCGATGCGCGGGTCTTCCGCACCCGCTCGCTGTCGGTGTGGACCACCATGCCGTCGCGACACATCGTGTTGCAGGCCGGTTCGAGCTTGGGCGGCCCCTCGATCTCGACCTCGCACATGCGACAGTTGCCCGCCACGGAGAGGCCGGGGTGATAGCAGAAACGGGGTATATGAATGCCCGCTTCTTCCGCGGCATCGATCAGTCGAGTGCCGGGCGCAACATCGATCTTCTTGCCGTCGATTGTGATGGTCGGCATCGTCTCTTCCTATACTTCCGCTTTGGCCCGGAACTCTTCGGGGTACTTCTGGACCATCGCGCGGATCGGCATAGCCGCCGCATCGCCAAGGGCACAGACCGTGTTGCCCTGGATGCTGTCGCAGACGTTCTCGATCGTCTCGAGGTCTGAAGGCTTCATGCGGTCTGATTGAATCCGCTTCAGAATTCGCGTGATCCAGCCGACACCCTCTCTGCATGGGGTGCACTGGCCGCACGATTCATGAAAATAGAACTCGGCGGTCCGCACCGCGAAATCGACGATATCGACGGAGTCGTCGAGCACGATGACCGCACCGGAGCCCGCCATCGTACCGGCCTTCATCATCGCGTCGAATTCGATGGCTACGTCGCATTCCTCCGCGCGGAGTATCGGCGACGACGAGCCTCCCGGCACCACGGCCTGGAGCTCGTGCTCACCCTCGATGCCCAGACAGAGATCGCGTACGACCTCTCGCACCGTGACACCGCCTTGCGGCACCTCATAGAGCCCGGGGCGCGTCACATTTCCAGACACGGAGAGCACGCGGTTTCCGCCGCTGCGTT
>CAZFNT010000276.1:0-5991 GCA_964520315.1 uncultured Gemmatimonadota bacterium | reverse complement strand
GGCCGCCGATCCCAAACCCGCACTCCGGTGGTTTCGCAAAATGCGGAAGACGCGATCCATGGGGAAAGCAGATGCTTCTTCAGCCTGGGCAACCTCACCGACCCCGCCAACTCCGTCGTAGCTTGACCGAGCGCTTGCGCTTACTCTTCTGTAACACGCTCGAAGACGTCTGAATCGAAGCGGCGGGAAGGAAGCCATGACCACCCATTCGGTTGGTGCCTTGTTGGTAGCTTGCATCTGTGCGTCGCGCTCGTCGGCGCAGTACGCACAAGGCTTCAATTGCGGCAGCGCGAGTCGACTCACCACGCCCGACGGGTGCCAATTCGACCCCGATCGTGAGTACGACCTTGGGAATCGATCCGGACGGATCGGCGGTGAAACGAGGGAGAACGAGCTCGAAGAGACCGACGATATGGGCGGCATCGTCGACCCGGTCCAGTCGAAAGAGATGCTGAGGTCTTGGGCCGAAGGCATGAGCGAGTATCGCTTCGATGTACCCTCGGGGCGATACTTGGTGTCGATGCACTTCATGGAGAGTGAGCACCATTGGAGCGGGCTGCGCCGCTTCGATGTCGAGGCGGAGGGGCGGCAGCTCATCGACGACCTCGACATATTTCTGGAGGTGGACCGGCGCTTCGCCATGAATATCCGCCGCGGCGTGACCGTGGCCGATGGCACGCTCAATCTCGAATTCGCCGACGACATCGGCGTTCCCTGCATCGAAGCGATCCATGTGGAGCGATTCGACAACGACCAACTCGCTCCTCCGACGCCGACCGGGCTCTCGATCGTTCCGAGCTACAGTGAGAACATCCTCTCCTGGGACGAATCATGCGAACGAGACGAGCTCGGAGTCTGGATCTGGCGCGAGGACATGACCGCCTACACACCCGAAGAGCTGGTCAATCCGCACCCCAGCGCTTCGTCGACGCGGGACTCGAGCCGGGCCACGACTACCGTTACCGGATCTCCGCCGTCGATCTTTGGGGAAACGAGAGTCAGCAGTCGTCTCCTCGGGGCGCAACGCCCCTCTCGTCCGCCGAGTCTCCTCTGCCGGTTCACCAGTTCTTCATGACCGACGAGGATCTGAGGTGGTTGAATCAGAATCGAGAGAGCGACGATCTGCTCCCCGCGGATTACGTCATCGACGGCGAGCTCTTTGAAGACGTTGGACTTCGGTACCGCGGCGGCACCACACGCGATTTCATCAAGAAGAACTACAAAGTCAGCGCTGACAACGACGACCCTTTTCCGCCGAATCGCACGAAGATCAATCTGCAAGCGGATTGGCGCTTCCCCTCATTGCTGAGAGAGAAACTCTCATACGACGCCTTCTCGAGCGTCACGGATCTCAGGAGCACGGCGGACTACGTGCATTTCGAGCGGAACGGACGCTTCATCGGCCCATACCTCGATGTCGAGCAAGTGGACGAGTACTTCCTGGAGAAACGAGGGCGAGAGGGCTCCCTCTGGAAGGCCAATGTCAGCGACTGTCGCCGCTTGGCCGAACTGTCCGACTACTACCAGCGATACCACCTCAAGATCGGAACCTACAGTGACTACAATCATCTCGACGAGCTTTGCCGCGTCGTAAACGAGTCGCCGGATGATCTATTTCGTACAGAGATTCTGGACTACCTCGATATCGCGGGTTTCCTGGACTACTACGCAGTGCAGACTCTGCTCGCCAACTACGACTACGTGCAGACCAATTACTATCTTCTTCGAGATAGTCACACCGGGCTTTTCGAGTTCATTCCGTGGGATCTCGAGACCGGATGGACTCGATACTATCAACCGATCCCGTACGGCACGGCCGAGCACCCCCGCTACGGTCTGATCTACAACAGGCTCTACGATCGAATGATGACGACTCCGCAGTACATGCGCATGCTGCACGTCAGACTTCGGGAGTTGCTGAACGATCCCTTTCTCGTGGAGGCCCTCCTCCCCGCCATCGAGGACGACCACGCTCTCTTGCGACCCGAGATGGAGCGAGACCTGTACAAGCGAGGACGGGAGAGTATGGCTGTTTTCGACAGCGACAGCCTTCGTCTTCCCTGGTTCGCCGAGCGGCGTCGCGCCAGCATCCTGGAACAGCTATCGACTTGGGCGGCCGATCCCACCGTGAATCTCTTCGTGAACGAGACCGTGCTTCGGAATGTCGCGGGCGCGACGGACGAGGCCGGTGACCACGATCCATGGGTCGAAATCCACAATTTCGGCAACGAAATAGTAGAGCTGGGTGGTCTCTTCTTGTCCGATGATCCTGACGAACCGACCAAATGGCGGTTCCCGGCGGGCAGCCCGATCGCGCCGAGAGCTTATCTACAGATTTGGCTCGATGGCGAGCCCTCCGAGGGTGCGCTCCACACTTCGTTTCGAGCAGGCGTGAGCACGGACGCCCTGCTGATCTCCAAAGCCTGGGGCGAGATTATCGACAGGCTCGATCTTTTCGAAGTGTCGCTTGCGGATGTTCCGATCGCTCGCACGCCTGACGCAGGCGCGTCAGTCGCTCCATTGGCGATCGCCACGCCATGCGCCCCGAACGACCCTACGCCACTGACCAGTGTGTCGCTGGAAATGAGCGAAAGCGACTACTTCCCCGGTGATTCTGTCCTCGTGGATCTCGATATCACCAACCACCGAGAATTCTCCAGATCTCTCAATGTCGAAGTGGCCTGGGTCATCGAGGATCGAGAGCAGTTGCTTTTCGAGCTCGCGTTCGAGATCGATGGTGGCGAGCTCTACTCGCAGCGACTCGACGGAATCATCCCCAACACAGCGCCTCCGATCCCCTTCGTGCTGGTCGCGACGCTTCGAGACGACCTCGGTCGAGTCGCGGATGAAGATCGCATCGACGGACGGATACGGGATCCACGCCCGATCGATATCTCCGTGAACGAGATCATGGCCTCGAACGACACGACGATCGCGGACGAAGCGGGCCAGTTCGACGATTGGATCGAGCTCTACAATCCCGGCCCGAGGAGTGTGGATTTGGGGGGGCTCTACCTTTCCGACAATTCCAACGATCCGCGCAAGTGGCCGATCCCGAGCGTCGTCATCGCCCCCGGCGATCATCTCGAAATCTGGTGCGACGACGACACCGAGCATGGCCTCATGCACGCCCCCTTCAAGCTCAGCGCCGACGGAGAGGAGATCGGAATCTACGACCTCGATCTACGCGGAAACGGCGTGATCGACCGCGTGGTTTTCCCTCGACTGGGTTCGGATGTGGCGTACGGCCGTTCACCCGACGGCTCGGAGAACATCATCGTGCTTCCTTGGGCTACCCCGGGGGAATCGAACCCGTGAAGCGAACCGGGACCGTAGCCGCGCCGGCGGGTTACGTGATGCGGAGCCGGTCGCGGGCCGGCGCGAAACCGATCGCCGCCGCACCAGGCCCGTGTGAAGTTGACAGCCCCCGACGCCAGGCCTGGGTGAAGTTGAAATCGACGACGGCAGACCGGCGCAAAGTTGAAAGTCACCACACCAGCCCGGGCCGAAATTGCGTTTCGCGGCGAATCGGCGGATTCGCCGACCGACATACAACGACCTACGAGACCGAACCGACCGCCACCGGCTGAAACTCCCAACTTCACCCTACCCTGCCGTCGTCGATCTCAATTTCAAGCGGGCCTGCCGTGTCACGTAGCGGCGCGGCGAAGCGGATCGGCGCCCGCATAGGGCGAGACGCACGACTTCGCCGCCATGATCCTCGAGAATCTGCGCATGGCCGGCGTACAGGAGGCGCACAAAGAGGACCGCATCAGCTTCGGCTCACTCGCTCCCTGGCCCAGGTGCATGGTCTGCGCCGAGAGCCGCCATCTGGAGGGCGAAGGGGGAGATGTCGCTGCCAGCGAGAGACGGGCCGCCATCTTCATCGGCCCGGAGTTCGGTACCGTCTCCCGTCCCGACCTGGTCGAGGCGGGCGACCTGAAAACCACCAAGCACGGCGACCACAACGCCCACCGGTGTCGATGTGGACCTTGGGGAATGGACCCCGAACGCGGCGGTGATGACGAGGACGGCGGCGAGGGTCGACTTGGGTCGATCCATCGCGAGCCAGGTCAGTCGTTCGAACCATGCCTATCCGGATGTTGAACAACCGCACATGGCACGTTGGGCGTGACCCGCTCGATCTCTCCAGCAGCCGAGATTCGGCGAGCTCTCGCAGGGCGCGGAAGAAGGCACAGACCTTGTCTACTGCAAGGAGGCACTGCATCATCTTGCCCGACCGATACTCGGGCTCTATGAGATGTTGCGTGTGGCGCGACACGGTGTGATTCCGATCGAGCCTCTTGGGGTCGGCCTCCTCTTGCTTGCGGGTGGTTCACGTCGCGCATCAGCTGTCATCCCAACGAGGTCATCCGAACTCTCGCCGCGTACGGCGGACGTCTTGCTAGTCGAATGCCGCTGGCTCAGGGCAACAAGTACTGCGCGGTTGTTCTCCCAGGAGAGAGCTGGCCCTTCGGCCCCCGGCCGATCGAGGAGTTGGAGGGCGCCTTCGAAGGCGCCGGTCAGCTTGTCGCTTGAGCTGCCGTCAGGCCCGCGCGCTCGGTGACGCCACTGTGTGCGGGCAGGGGCCCCAGCGGGAGTGAGGGCCGAAACGGCCCGGCATCTGAGGTGCACCGCGAATTCGGCACGCCCAGACGAAAGGGTGACAGCGAGGCGAACGGTGCGGGCGAGGAGGCAGCCATGGGGGACTCTCGGCCGAGCTTTCCGCGATCTCGCGCTCTCCTCCCACTCCCTCCCACTCTCAAGTACTATCCTGCGCTTCGGGCCTGCGGACGAAAGAATGCACACTTGCTCTTCTACGTAGCCAAGACCCTGCAAGCAGCCGGCATGATCGCGGTCGGTGCGTCGGTCTATCTCGGCTTCGCCCGCGGGCAGGCGCCGGATGTGCCGGCTTTCGTGATCGGGCTCGTCAGCTTCTATGGCGGCAGGCTCGCCGAACGTTACGCCGGTCGCTGACGCCGGATCCGCCGCGCGCCGAGGAGGGTGATGTCGTCGTGGCGGTGTGCGCCGGCGCGGTAGCTACGCAGGCGGGAGAGCAGGGTGCGCAAGATCTGGTGGAGATGGCGGCCCTTCCGCTTCACCTCATCGCCCAGAAGGGTGTCGAGTCGGTCCAGCCCGAACTCTTCGCCATCGGGGGATCGGGTTTCGGTCACGCCGTCGGTGTAGAGAAGGAGCAGAGAGCCTGGGATGAGCTCCACGCGCCCGGTCTCGTAGCGCGCGTCGGGCATGACGCCGAGCACCAAGCCCCCCTCGTCGAGCTGTTCGTGCGAGCCGTCGCCGCTCACGACGATCGGCGGATCGTGCCCCGCGTTGACATATTCGAGAGCGCCGCTCGCCGGGTCGAGGAGGCCGACGAAGAGCGATGAGAAGCGCGCGTGCGCCATTCTCGCGCCGCAGAGCAGGCGGTTGGCTCCCGCGACGACCCGTGCCAGATCGCTCTCCCGCTGCAGCCCATGCCGAATCGCGGCATGGAGGGTGGCCGCGAGCATCGCCGCCGGTGCCCCTTTTCCCATCACATCGCCCACGACGAGGGCCAGATGACCGTCGCGCTCGACCACGTCGTAGAGATCTCCGCTCATCTCCAGCGAGGGGAAATTGGCGCCGAGGATCTCCCATCCCCGCGGCTGCGGAATGCCGCGCGGAAGAAGGCCCCGCTGGATACTGCGCGCGGTCTTGAGCTCGCGCTGGAGCGCCTGCGCCTGCACCTCGGTCGTGTGGAGGCGGGCGTTCTCGATGACCACGGCGGCCTGCGCGGCGACGGTGGCCAGCATCTCGCGGTGCTCCCGCCGGTAGGCCGCCGGCGCGTCGCTCTCGAGCACCAGCACGCCGATGTGCTCACCGGTGACGGTGAGCGGAATCGCAACCGCCGAGCAGGTCGAAGCGCGAGCCTCCACATAGCGGCTCTCCTTCGCCACATCGGACACGGCCACCGCGTCTCCGCTCGCCAGCGCCAGCCCTGCGATCCCCTGG
>CAZFNT010000275.1:5627-5999 GCA_964520315.1 uncultured Gemmatimonadota bacterium | reverse complement strand
ATATCGACGACGACAGCGCGCGCAGATCGGTCTACGACGCGAGCAGTATCACGGTGCTTCCCGGGCTCGAGGCGGTCCGGCGCCGGCCCGGCATGTATATCGGTGCCGCGGATGCGAAGGGGCTTCACCACCTGGTCTTCGAGGTGGTCGACAATGCCGTCGACGAATCGCTCGCCGGCTTCTGCGAGCGGATCTCGGTGGTGATCGGCGACGACGGCTCCTGCGCTGTCGAGGACGATGGCCGCGGGATCCCGGTCGATCTTCACGAAGAGGAGAACAAGCCGGCTTGTGAGGTGGCTCTGACGACGCTCCATGCCGGGGGGAAGTTCGATCCCGGTACCTACGGAATCGCGGCGGGGATCCACGGGATCG
>CAZFNT010000275.1:0-5617 GCA_964520315.1 uncultured Gemmatimonadota bacterium | reverse complement strand
TCGGTGTTTCGACCGTGAACGCGCTCTCGGAGTGGCTCGTGCTCGATGTGCATCGCGATGGAATGCACCACCGGCAGAAGTACGAGCGGGGGCGCGCGGTCTCGCCGGTGGAGCCGATCGGGGGGTCGGATCGGCGGGGTACCCGCATCCATTTCATGCCCGACGGCGAGATTTTCGAGGAGGCGGACGGGCTCTCCGGTGAGCGATTGGCCGGCCGCTTGCGGGAGCTGGCCTTTCTCGAACCGGGGATCGAGATCAACCTGCGAGACGAGAGGAACGGCAGGGACGAGCGCTTCTGCTTCGCCGGAGGCATTCCGAGCTTCGTCGAGTATCTGAATCGAAAACGCAAGGTCTTGCACGAATCCCCCATCCATATGGTGGAGCGGCTCGATGGGATGCGGATCGAGCTCGGTTTGCAGTGGACGACAGGCTACGCCGAGGATCTTTCGAGCTTCGTCAACCATGTGCGGACGAGCGATCATGGCAGCCATGTCGACGGGCTGATGACGGCGTTGACGCGCGTCATGAACGAGCACGCGGCCGGGCGGCGGCTGCTCGAAAAGGGGGAGCGGATCAACACGATGGATCTGCTGGAAGGGCTGACCGGGGTGATCTCGTTGCAGATGGCCGATCCTCAACTCGAAGGGCAGACCAAGACGCGGCTGAGGAGCGACTCCGCGGCGGCGATCGTGGAAGAAGCGGTTGCGGGCTGCCTGACGAGCTACCTAGAGAAGCATCGGGCGATCGCCACCAAGATCATCGGGCGGGCGCTCGAGGCGCAACGGGCGCGGATCGCGGCGCGGCGGGCGAGCGAACAGGCCCGCTACGAGGCTTCGCGGGCCGAAGTGAACGAAGATGTCTATCGCTCGCAGTTCGGCATTCGCTCGAAGAACTGGCACGAATCGTGTACATGGCTCACACACGAGAATCTGCTCGAAGCCCACGCCGAAGCATCGAGGATGCCCGAGGACGGGTTGCTGCTGGACGTCTGCTGCGGAAGCGGTGTCGTCGGGGCGTCGTTCCGTGGGCGGGTCGGGCGGATCGTCGGGCTCGACCTCACGCCACAGATGGCCGAGATGGCGAGCACCCGGCTCGATGACGTGCAGCTCGGCAATATCTACAAGATCCCATTCGAGGACGGGACTTTCGACGGCGTGGTGACGCGCGAGGTGCTGCACTTGCTGCCGGAGCCGGAGCGGCCGGTCGCGCAGATCTTTCGCGTGCTCAAGCCGGGGGGCCAGTTCATCGTGGGGCATATTCTGCCCTTCGGTCCGATCGACGCGCCGTGGATGTGGCGGGTCTTCAAGAAGAAGCAGCCGCTGATCTTCACCATGTTCCAGGAAGAGGATTTCCGCGCGCTGCTCGAGGGGGCGGGTTTCGTCGACATCGAGATGACAGAGCAGACGGTGTGGGAATCGATCGATCTGTGGATCGACACACACGAGACGCCGAATATCCATCGCCACGAGATACGCCGACTCTTCGACACGGCGCCCAAGATGGTGCGCGACGTGCACCCTTTCGAGATTCTGCCGACCGGCGAGATCCGAGATCTTTGGCGCTGGTGTGTTTTCTCCGCGAGAAAGCCCTGATTTCCGGACAGAGCTTTCTCGGTCAGCGTTGATCGCGCGACCGACTGGTCGATGCTATCCTCATGAAGTGTCCAACGAGATGTTGGCTCCGAGATCTACATTGGCACGATAGGAGTGCCCTATGCGCAAGCCTTCTTTGGCCCCCGAACTCTACGCAGCCTCAGATGCGGCGATCGATCAGCATCTCATGGGTCTGATGCGCGAGCAGGACCAGACGCCGGTGGCGTCCGATTCGAATCTGCCCCGCTTCACGCTCGTGGTCGGTCCCTCTCCATTCACCATGCCGCGAGGGTGGGAGTTCTTTCTGACCTCACCCTATGAGGGAGCTACCTACATCGCGACGGTGCTGCACAACGCCGGCTATCCGACGCGGATCGTCGATGTTCGCTATGCGCGTGATCCGATCGACGAGGCGGCGAGGCGGATCAGCGATGTCACCGATGTGCTGGGGGTGTGCACTTTCGAGGACAACTTCCCCTTCGTCCAGCGGCTCGTCGACCGGGTGAAGGACGACAATCCGAAGCTGCCGGTAGTGCTGGGGGGGTCGCTCGTGACCTCGTCGCCCGAGGTGTTCATGAAGCACACGCGCGCCGACATCGGGGTGATCAGCGAGGGCGAGCTCACGATTCTCGAGCTGATGCAGGCGTTCACGGCGGGGCAGTGGCCGCAGCGTTTGCCCGAGATCCACGGAATCGTCTATCGGGGCGAGAATGGCAACGCGAAGCGAACGCCGCCGCGCGGGCAGATGCCCGATCTAGATTCGCTCCCTCGCATGCGCCTCGATCTGTGGCCGCAGGCGAGCGATCCCCGCGGGTTACAGCCTCAGATCATCTCTTCCTACAGCCGCGGCTGCTACATGGATTGCTCTTTCTGTTACCGGACGACGCCCCAGGAGCGGGTGAAGTCCCCCGAGAAGATGAACGCCGACATGAAGTGGCTCAAGGAGCGTTACAAGACGGAGTTCGTTTTCTTCGTCGATCTGACCTTCAGCGCCCGGCGGGACTACACCTTGCAGATGATGGACGTCATCAAGGACCACGATATTCGTTGGACATGCCTGACCCGCTGCTCCGATGTCGATCCCGTGCGCCTCGAGGCGATGAAGGGGGCGGGAGCCGACATCGTTCTGTACGGAGTCGAGTCACTCGGCAAGGCGAGCCTCAAAGAGGCGCGCAAGGGGAACAACGAGAATCTGACGGTGCGCGCAATGCACGACACTTGGGACGCTGGCATCCGCTTCGGTGGGCTCATGATCGTGGGGCTGCCCGGAGAGACGAAAGAGACGCTGGATCACGCCTGCGAGTGGGCGGAAGAGCACCAACACATCACACGCGTCAAATACCTTTCGGCGATGCCGGGCACGACCGTCTACTACGATGGACTGCGCAGCGGTTTGATCCGTAGCGAGCTCGACCATATAAACTGGCTCTCGCTCGAGCAGGCGTTGATCCAGGACGAGTTCATCAACTACACCGGCATGCCCGAAGAGGAGCTGCGCACGGCCTATCGGCGCCTGTACGATGCATATCAACCCGGGCCGGTGGTCGACTTCAAACACTGGCCTGAGTACTTCGAATACCATCAGCCGAATTCGATCGACGGCTCCAGCGCTTGCGCCGACTACGCGGGTGACGGGTGGCGATCGGAGTTCACATCGGCGGGGCCCTATCTGCTCGAGGGCACTGAAGAGTACGGGCTCGAGCATGTGGGCGCACCGGGAGTGAGCGACTCGGGTGCGGGGACGGCCTGGGCGGCCGAGATGCGCGAGCAGGAGCACAAGGCTCCGCTCGAGGCGAAGAGCGGCTGAAGCGGGAGCACGCATTGACGCAACAAGATGTTCGGGTGCATTTCTCGGCGAGGGCGGAGCGCTACGACGGGTCGAGCCATTGGTGCGGCGATCGGGCTTTTCTGGAACTGATCGTCGATCGCCTCGGGGCTTCGCCCGGGTCTCGCGTGCTCGATGTGGCCTGCGGTACGGGACAGGTGTCTCGCGTGATGAGCGAACGCGGTTTGCGGGTGCTGGGGCTCGACTTCACCGAGGCGATGTTTCGGCAAGGGCGAGAGCTGACGGAGTTCTTCGTGGCGGGCTCGGGCGAAGCGATGCCGCTCGCGGGCGACTCGGTCGATGCCGCCATCGAGCGCCAGGGCATTCAGTTCATGGACGACCAGCGGGCCGTGTCGGAGATGGTTCGGGTCACGCGCCCCGGGGGGCGGGTTTGCCTCGTGCAGCTCTGTGCTTTCGGTGACGAGGACGAACGCGAGTACTTCGAGATTTTGAAGCTGCGCAACCCGGCGCGCCGCAACTTCTATCGCGTCGAGCGCCTTGGTGAGCTGCTCGAGAACGCGGGCTGCAGCGCGGTCGAGATCCACCGGGAGCGCTCGAGCGAGAATGTCGAGGTCTGGGCCGACAACGGCGCCATTCAGAGCGAGGCGCAGAAGGCGATCGAGGACTGCTACCGATCGGCATCGGAGCCTTTCCGCCGGCTGCACGAGGTGGAGCTCAGAGATGACGGCACGATCTTCGACCGCATGCTCTTCGCCATTGCGATCGGTGGTTGCTGATGGGTGAGCAAGGGGGCGGCCCGACGCGGGCTGCGGCATCGATCGACGGAGAGCTGGCGGTGGGCGCCGGGTCGGAGCTCGTGGGGGCGCTGACCGATATCGCGCGGCGCACTCCACCCGCTATTCCGCGCTTTCGGCATCGCGTGCGCAACCTCGTGCTCGTCTGCTCCAGCTCGCGCGGCGGCTCGAGCGTCTTCGCGGAGACGCTCCGGCATTCCGATGATCTGTTGCACTTTCGGGCCGAGATCAACCCATTCTTCGTGCTTTCCGGCTTGTCGTGGCCCCAGAGCGGAACCGGCTCCGACCTTTTGCACGCGCACCATGCGGCGAGCGCCGACGCGCTCGATTTCTGGCTCTCATGGGATGTCGGCGGTCAGGCCGAGCGCTTGCGTGACGATGAAGAGCTCGATCGATTCGCCGTCCATCTCACCTGGCGGCTTCAGGCTCAGTGGCCGGAGGAGCGTTTCGAGATCGACGAGGTGCACCAGCGAGCGCTCGAGGTCTTGCGTGAGCCGAAAGACGACCATCCCGGCATCGAGTCACCTCAGCACTTCCATATCTGCTTCTTGAAGCGGCTGCGCCGAGCGCATCCACGGGTCAATCCCTACTACTACGATCTCGATTCGTCGCTGATCCGCCGCCTCGATCCGGAGGCGCCGCTCCCCGAGGGGCCTCCGAGCGGGTTCCTGGTCGAGGAGCCGCCTTTCGTCGCGACGATGCCATGGGCGGTTCCCACGGCGGAAGAGATCGAGAGCCGTCCGCTCGTGGTCAA
This sequence comes from uncultured Gemmatimonadota bacterium, assembly GCA_964520315.1. Taxonomy (GTDB): domain Bacteria. The sequence goes on along the minus strand of CAZFNT010000275.1, from coordinate 691 downwards.
GACTCCGAGCAACGCCTACCGGCTCCCATTCTTTCGGGCCTTCTTTCCGAACGCTCGGATTCGCGTGCTCCATCTCACGCGGCACGCGGCGGATTGCATCAACGGGCTTTATGACGGCTGGCGCTATCGCGGTTTCTTCTCTCATCCGGTTCAGGCCGCGCTCGGCGGACGGGAGCTCGGAATCGGGTCGTACAGCGACGCGCAGCCGACCTGGGGCAAGAGCTGGTGGAACTTCGATCTGCCGCCCGACTGGCAAGACTGGATCGACGCGCCGCTGGAGCAGGTTTGCGCCTTTCAGTGGCGCTCTGCTCACGAGGCGGTGCTCGATTGGGTGCGCAACGACGATTCAGCGGAGTATCTGCGTGTGTCGTTCGAGGAGAGCGTACTGGCGCCCCCGGCCAAGCGGCGCGAGCTTTTCGAACGGCTGGCGGCGTGGATCGGAGTCCCTTATCGGGGGGCGCTCGCTCGGGCGGTGGGGGCCGGCTTACCACCGATCATGGCGATGGCGCCGCCGAGGCGGGAGCGCTGGCGCGCGCGGGCCGAGCTGATCGAGCCTCTGCTGCGCGATCCGTCGACCAGAGAGCTACTGCTGCGACTGGGCTACGAGACGCCCGCCGGGAAGCCGCGCTGCGACTCTTGAACCGAGAATGACCCGCTTCCCCAGAGTAGCGGCGCTCGGATCATGTGCGCT
>CAZFNT010000274.1:0-6029 GCA_964520315.1 uncultured Gemmatimonadota bacterium | reverse complement strand
ATCCCGAATCTCCCACTACTCAATCGTTGTCGCGATCAGATTCGAGGTGTTGTTCTGCTCGATGACCTGAATATGGAGCGGTCCCAAGGGAGCGAAAGCGGGCACGAAGGCGCTGAAGGTGATGCTTCCGTCCGGCAATGCGACCGTTGATCCGACCGATACAGGGTCGGCCAGATCGAGCGTCGCGTCCAGTGCGGGAATGTAGGTCTCTCCAGGGCCGCCCAGGCTATAGGCGACGTGAACAGTCCCCAATGCCTTGGCTCCTTGCACGGTGATCGTCGCGTTGGCTCCACGTGTCAACGCACCTGGGTCGTCGAGAACCATGAGCTGATCGGTATCGACCCGGGCGACCCAGGTACGCCAGTTCGATCCTGTGGTGTTGTATATCGCGTGGCTCCACACCACGCCAGGATCGATCGGGTCTTCGTCGTTTCCGCTGTAGTCGCCCCAACGATCGCTTGTGGTCGGGCCGTCGCTCTCTTTGAGACGTACCGAATGCCGAAAGTCGCCGGATGAATCGTACGACTTCCGCCCGGCGCGCGCCACGAATGGATAATCATTCGATGACGATCGGCTGCACGTGATGACCGCATCGCCGTCATCGCTCACGGTGATGTCGGGGAACCAGTTGTGCTCGCCGCTGCCGTAGTTCAAAGTGCCGCTCTGCGCGAGCGAAGGGGCGGCCTCGCCGACCGGCCAACCGTTCATCTCGATCTCGTACCAACGGACCCGGGCGGTGCTGTTCTCGCCGATGCTATGGGTCAGCCAGAGCGATCCGTCGCGATAGACACCGCTCTTTATCCGGTCGTCGATGGTGGACACCATGTTCGACGATCCCTTTTGTGTAGCATCGGGCGGATAAGTGAAAAATGGAACGGTCACATCGTAGGAATCGACGATCGGCGATCCCAGTGGATCGCGCAGGGCGTAGATCCTGATCTTGGTCGACGAAATCCAGGAAGAGGCGAAATACTGCGCCGGCGCGGCCGTGTCGTACGATTTCACCGCGCCGAGCGAAAGCAAGGTGTTGGCGGTTCTGTAGTGGCGAAGCGTGACCGGAGCACCGCTGAGCATCGGCGCCTTCTCGAGAATGTGAATCACATTGCGCCACGAACCAAAATAGTCGGCAGTAATGTAGTACGCATCGACGCCGGCGCCGAGATTCTCGAAATCGATGAAATCACCGATCGCATCGGTGTCGAAAAAGTACTTGTGCCATCCATCGGTCGGATCGCTCGACTGCGAGATCGCGACATTCAGTCCGTCTTGGCTTCCTTGATGATCGGCGGTAGCGATCACGAAGCGGCCCGCGTGGTGGTCGTAGAGGGCAACCGGGTCGAAGAGGAAATCGCCGCCGCTCGTTGCGGCGAAAAAGTCCTCCAGCAGCTCGTCCGACACGAGGGTGCCGTCTTTGGTGTGCACCCGAAGGGTCATGTTGACCACCGAAACGACGTGTCCGGGGCCCGCTGCGCAATCGGGATCGGGAGGTTGCCAGCCGGTGCTCTGAAAGGCCATGAAGCCGAAGTCCGGTCCCGCCGCGTCGAGGTCTTGCGCGGAGGGCTGAGCCACCCAGTCGGGATCGAAGTCCGGCGCCGTCCTCGGATCTCCCCCCTGCACCTCCACGACAGAGGCAAGCGCTTCGATGGCCGGCGCCTCGGGCACCCGCAGGCTCGTTGGCGCGAATAGAGTCAGCCCCGTCCCGGATGCGTCGCCGGCGATATGGCCGTTCCAGACAAAGGCCAGCTGATCTTGGTTGCTCCAGACGGAGCGGGTGGCGTTCGAAGCGGCCGCGTGCGCGTGCTTCCCCTCTTCGTCGCGATTCACGCGGAATGCCTCGCCTCGAGGCTTTCCCGAGCGATCGTAGAGCCGGGCAAAGAGGGTCGAAGGCGTCACCGGTCGATGGCCACGCGACTCCTGTTCCTTCGTGCCGGCCACGTTGTACGAGATGGCGAAGCGACCATCCTCGCCCATGGCGATGGCGACCCCGCTCCGCCACCCTTCCGCCTGATCGGCCACCACGAAGGGGGCACCGATGGTCTCCCCTACGGCACCGAGCCTTCGGGCCACGACCTCGTAACCGTCGGCCACGGAGCGCGAGCGCATCCACGCGCAGACCAGCTCACCTTTCGGACCACCCGCGATGCTCGGCTCGATCTGCTCCCGCGTGTCGAGAGGGTCGCTGATCGTGAAGGGTTCGCCGCTCGGTCCCGTCCCCCGATCGACCAACCTGGCCATGATGGCGCCGGGATGATGATCCCGCGTGGTGTGGGCCCAGGCGACAACGAAATCGTCTCGCCTAGCGTGAGCGATCGAAGGCAGATGATCCCAACCTCGAGCTGACTCGGCACTCAGTTGGAACTCAGCGGAAGCGGGAGACCCGTCGGCCCGGAACAGGCGCGCGACGATTCGCGCCTCGGATCGATCGTTCACCGACGACCAGGCGATCAACGCACCTCCCTCCCGGCCGCAGAGGACGCTCGGTTGAAACTGGTCGCCGGCAGTGGTGGCATTGACCCGCTGCTCATCGCCCAAGGGCGCGAAGACACCCTCGACCATGCCGAAGCGGCGCAAGAAGACCCCCGATCCGCTGCCATCCTGCCCCGCCGATTGCCAGACGATCCAGGCGCTGCCGCCCCCGTCGTAGGCCAGTGCGGGAAAACTCTGTGCGCTGGGCAGAAACTGATTGACGTGGATCTCGGTGCCGAGTGGCCGGCCAAGCGGATCGAATCGCTGCGCGAATACACCGTAGGTACCCGCCTCTTGGCGGCGGCTGGCCCAGGCGGCCAACAGGTTGCCGGAGCGATCGACCGCAAGCGCGGAGCGCTCCTGCAGGTTGCCCGTGAATGTGTTGGCGCGAAGCTCGACCACGCGGTGGTCGGGAAGGGCGAGCTCGGAGGCCGGCGCGGGCGACCAGGCGCTCAGAGTCGACAGCGCGATCAGGCTGGCGAGGGATCCGGTTAGGGTCCGCGCAAGAATAAGTGGGTGTCTTGGCGCCCAGATGTGGTGCAGATTCGGCCGGAGATGTGGTGCAGATGGGATGCAAAAGTCACCAGCTATTTCTGCGTGGACCTTTAGGGCGCACTCTGGCGCGATCGATCTGGGCATGGCATCTCGCTTTCTCTTGCTTTTGCGGCAGCGATCCGGCAGAGCAGGGGCGACCGTCCCACCCTAACCCAGTCCTCCGGTGAAATCTCTGCTCGCTCTCCCAACCCACTGCGCCACCGTCTCGCCACCGAAGGCCCCCAGATCGGCAAGAGCCTGATTGACGCCGCAGTAGGCAGGAACCAGCCCACACCAATCCACCGAGTCATTCGTGAAGATTGGGGGAATCACCATGACGCCCCTCGGCGAGCCGCATCAGAAAAACGCCGAAACCCGCAAGCTCCCCCGATTCTTCACCCCGCTCTCCGGCTCTACGGCTCCGGAGTAATCTCCCGAAATAGTCACGATCTCACTCACCCGATAGTCGGCCGCCAGCCCAAGGCGCCAGGTCACGCCGATCTCTCGCCCAGCCCGGACACTGATCGGAACGGTGCCCGTAGGTGCATCGAGCAACTCGGCGCCGATCTCGGCCGTCACTCGCCCTCTCCTGGGCAGATTGAAGCGCACCCCCGGCGTCAGCGCGGCCAGGTCGAGCTCCGCATCGTCGCCTCGGTCGACTATCCGGTCTTGACGCAGCTCCCCTTCCACGAAGAGCTCCATCGGGCGGCCCGGTCCGCGGGTGAGCTCCGCCGTGAAGAACCGGCCGTTCCCGACCCGGTCGATCGAGAGCAGATTCGAAAGCTCGTCTTCGGTGTCGCTGCCCACCTCGGCCTCGACCAGCCAAGCATCGCCGAGCTGCGAGCGCAGGCGCGCCGAGCGCAGCAGCGATGAACGCCGGTGAGCCCCCGTGCCTCCCGGATCGTCGAGGCTGCGGGTCGTCGCCAGACGAAAACGCAGATTCCACGCGCTCGAGCCGGGATGAAGGAGCATATCTCCCCTCGCATCGAGCACACCGCGAAGCGTACGTCCCGGCACACGCAGCATCGACGGACGCAGGAGCGCCAGATCCCAGCGCTCGCCGGTCGTGCTCTTCTCGTCGATCCGAACCGCCCCTTCGAAGGCCACCTGACGCAGCCAGGACGGCGCTCCTTCGCCCCGCTCGGGATGGATGCGCAGGTCCGCGTCGAGAGTGGCTTGCAGCACCCGCTCCCGCTCCCCCGTTCGCTCGATGACGCGCGCGAATACCCCGTCCTCGGGATCGAAATAGTAGACCCCGCGCTCGGGGTCGTAGCTGTAGAGACCCGGCAGCGAGTCGCCGAGGGCCGGAACGTAGCGCTCCACCGCCAGCTCCTCCTCGCCACCCGAAAAGCGGTAGGCGGTCGAGATCCCCAACACCCTCGAGCGGGGCAGGAACGACGACTCGATCCGCACGAGATCGGAAAGCACCCGCGACACCCCCTCCTTCCGCTCGCGGTGCGCCGCTTCGACACGCAGATCGAGCGACGCCCGCCCCGCCAGCGCCGCCTCGAGCTTGCTGGTGCTCGAGCTCGCAATCCCGCGCGCGACCCCCGCAACCGTCTCGTCCTCCCAGCGCCAGCGTTGCTCCGCGTCGATCTCGAGCAGCTCGAGCGGCGTCCCCGCGATCCGCAGGGCCAGATCGTCGAAGCCGGCACTCGCGCCGAGCGAATCGGTCCGCTCCTCGCGCTCGACCCCGAGCGAAGGGGAAAAGCGCTCGCCCTTCCAGCCGAGGCGACCCACACCTTCCCGAAATCGGAACCGGCGCGCCCCACCCCGGCGACGTTCCACCTGATTCAGCCGCGCACCGGCGTCGAATCCGCCGCCCGCGCTCCTTCCCGCCTCCAGATCGACCTGCGCTCGTCGCGTGCGGTCCCCCCCGTCCCTCAGAAGTCCCAAGACCGTGCCCCAACGCAGCCACGACCTAATCTCGTGGTCGAAGTCGAAGTCGTAGCGATCCCTCGCCCGGGTGTTGAGTGAATTGTCGAGCCCCCAGCCCTCGATCGTGGCGAGATCGAGCTCCCGCCCGGGTGAGCGGAAGTTCGCCTCGCGCCGGCGCGCGCGCGCCCTGCCCCGAATCCGTCCCCAGTCCCCCAAACCGGGCGCCACGCGAAGCTGCTCAAGCGACGCCGACACCGAGAACGCCGTCCCGACATTGGAAACATCGTCAGCCGCGAGCTGATTCGGATCGTCGCGCGAAAGGGCACCTTCGGCCGCCAGCGAGATCAGCTCCCCCAACTCCGCCGCTACGCGCAAGTCGGCCACTTCGAGGCGCGCCGGCAGCGGCAAGAGAACCACCGGTGCGTGGTCCCCCATCCCCTCCCCTACATACACAAAGAAGACCGGACCATCGTAAGGGAGCTCGCGCCGGTAGTCGCCCAGGCCGCCGCCCACTTCGCTAAATGTGACGCGATAATCCCCCGCCCCGGGCGCATAAGTAAATCCGTCGCGGCCGTCGAACTGTTGCTCTAGCAGATAGTCACCGGTTCCCGGCTCGACCGCCATCGCCCCGTCGCGCGCCGCCAGAGCCGCCGAATCACCGGCCGCCGCGATCGCCGCGAGATCGGCCGCATCGAAAGTGCGAAAAAGTGGATGCGCCGCGTCATCTCCCTCGCGAAAGAGGAGCAGCTCCGCTTCGACTCCACGCCCTTCCATCTCGGCCCGCCCGACCGAGATCGTACGCCGATAGCGGTCGGCTGAGTACTCGAAATCGACAACGATCTCCTGCTCCGACGTGATCAGGCGACGCGAAGTAAACGCGATCTCTCCACGCTCGTAATCGATAATGTAGTCGCGATCTTCGCCGCGGATCATCGGTACGCCGTCGATCCAAACATGCTCGCTGCCCGCTAGAATCAGAATATCCATCTCGCCCTCCGCACGTAGCGGATAAGGCCCCTGGTTTCCCTCTTCCCCCACGAACCGCTGTGTCGCGAAACGCCCGGCAGTCACCGTTCCCGCCGCTTCGACCGCGCCCTTCCACCGCCGCAGCTCACCGCGCGCACCACTCACTCGCCGCCGAAAGCGAACCC
>CAZFNT010000273.1:0-6032 GCA_964520315.1 uncultured Gemmatimonadota bacterium | reverse complement strand
GACCGCGCGATGAGGCGCATCGTTTCATCGACCCGGTTCGCCACCCGGCGCGCCCGATCGGCGTCGCCATGCACCCGCACCGGGAAATCCCGCCCGAAGACCTGCACCTTGATCGACTCACCGTTCACGCTTTCTCCTTCGCTTTCGCGACCGGTTCCGACCTTCGAGATCGCCCGAGCCCCAGATCTTCGTCGAGCAGACCGATCTTCCGAACGATCGCCCGGGTGCGCCCCAACGCCTCTTCCCGGGCCGAACGCAACTGGCGATTCTGCTTCTCGGCACGCTCGAGCCGGTCCCGAACCCCATCGATCCTGCGCTGCGCGCGACGCAATTGCTCGACCTGCACGACCAACGAATCCCGCTCCGCCCGCAGTTCGGCGTTGCGCACCACCAGCGCATCGAGAAGCGCCAGCGCCTTCGTTGCCTTACGTTCCAGATCGAGGACGACTGCGTCGGCCGTGCCCATCGAGGCGGTCTCCCGACAAATCGAGGGGGAGGGGAATCGAGCGAGATTCGAATGCGCTTTCAGGCTATCACGGAGCGGCGTGTCGTGGTCGAGTCGAGGGGGACTGCGCACTGTCGAGCTATTCGCCGTGGATCGATGCCAGGCAGACCCACCTGCCCCGCGCCATCCGAAGCTGCCGCCCTGAATGACCATCGCGGAGAGAGAGCCAGGCGCGCTCCTGCCTTGCTCTCAAAGGGTCCGCGCGGCAGCCACTTCAACGTCTATAGGGGGCCTTGATCCCGTCAATCATCGGAAAGTGCTTGCGATTGAAAGTCAGGAGCCCCGCTTGCGCACGCAAGGCCGTCTTGGCGATGAGAGCGTCTGCCAAACCTGTAACATGCCTCGGCCCGTACTTCCGCCGGTACTGCCCCCCGAGGACAGCAAGCTACCTATTCTTGCGCGGACCCCCGTTTCAGCACGACGAACACTTGGGAGTTGACCATCCGCCCCAAAACCGGAATCGGCGAGAACACCTTCTTGCTGATCTTCAGGCCCGATGCCGACAAGAGCCTCTCCAGATCGCGATAGTAGAAGCCCATATGGCTGTGAATGTACTCTGCTTCACCTCGGTGAAAGCGCACTCCCAGCAAAGAGCAGAGAATGGTCTTGAATGTCGTGTTGCCGTGAGATTGGTGGAGCAGGAATCTGGCGACATTCTTCAGTAACGAAGAGATCCCTACCTCGATCGGTACCGAAACGATGATCTGGCCGCCGTCGGCGAGCAATCGCTTCATCTCTTCGATCTCTCGTCTTTGACCGGCCTCCGTCAGGTGCTCGAGCACCTCCAGACAACATATCTTGTTGAAGGTGCCGGCGAATCCGCTCGTGTCGTTCACGATCTCGACCGAGCTCCCTTTCAACCCCTCGAGTATCTCGGGCATCGGCTCATACCCCACCACCCGACAAGACTTGTTCGCCGACCGGATCCGCGACAAGAACAGCCCATCACCGGTGCCATAATCCAAGATCCGGTCGTCCGAGACCGGCTCGAGCAATTCCAGCCCAATTCTGACTCTGGAACCGTGTGAGAAGCGCTTCAGCAGTGACTTGTTCCGGATCGTCAAGTCGGCGTACATCACCAGAATCCGCCCCCTCAAGCCCCCCGCACAACCACGTCCAGCTCATCCTGCAAGGTGCTAATGATGCGGTCTTGCGACTTCTTCATCTCGTCGTCGGTCAGGGTGCGATCTTGGGCGCGGTAGGTGAGACGAAGGGCCAGGCTCTTCTGGCCGGGCGCGAGCGGCTTCCCCTCGTAGACGTCGAAGACCTCGATATCACGCAAGTTCTTCTTGGCGACCGCGCGAATCCTCTCTTCGATTCGAGCGAACGAGAGTCCGGGCGGCATTAGCAGAGAAAGATCTCTGCGCGACGCTGGAAAGCGCGAGGGCTCCTGATAGTGTCGCTCGCCGGCCAAAAGCGGCAGAAGCTCCTCGAGATTCAGGTGGGCGACGATCACGGGACGGGAGAGATCGAAGGCGGCCGCGATCTTCTCGTCCAGAAGCCCCACCCAGCCAAGACGGGCTCCATCATGGTGAAAAGCCGCCGCTCGGCCCTGGTCCATGAATGGCGGCGCGGCTCCGTCCTCGCCCCAGAAGACACCTTCGAGCGCAACAGCTCGAAGCAGATGATCGACGATTCCACGGCCGTCGTAGAAGTCGACCGGCCTCGACTCGCGGCCCCAGTGAAGAGGCTCCGCGGCGCCGGTCGCGAGCAGAGTCAGCACCTCGTGTTCGACGTATCGACTCTCGGCTCCGCGCTCATGGCGACCGCCGCGATCCTCGAAAACTTTTCCAATTTCGAAAAGGCGTACATCTGATCGGCCCCGGGCCACATTCCCGCGCGCGGCCGCCATCAGTGAGGGCAGGAGCGAGGGCCGCATCAGCGATTGCTCTTCCCCGATCGGATTGGCGATCCGGATCGGATTCGCTTCACCCTCGGCGTCGAGCCGAAGCGCCCTCAGATCGCTCGCTCCCAAGAATGAGTTGCCCGAGCTTCCCGCGAAACCGATACCGGCGAGTTGCTGCTCGAGCGTCGCGATCAGCCCTTCCATCGCCGAAGAACCTATCGGCACCCGTCCAGCGAGCGCCGATGACTCGGGAATCCGGTCGTAGCCGTAAATACGGGCGACCTCTTCCACCAGATCGATCTCTCTCTCCAGATCGTGTCGATGTGTTGGAACCGCTACTCGCCACTCACCGGCGCCGGCATCGTAGCCAGGCGCCAATCCGAGCCTGTCCAAGATGCGCGTGACATCGTCGTCGGCGATCTCGATCCCGAGGAGCAGCCCGATCCGCTCCCGCCGAAGCCGCAGCTCCGGCTTTTCGACCGGCGCCGGGTAGGCGTCGGCGATCCCCGGCAACACTTTTCCACCGGCATGCTCGGCGATGAGCCATGCGGTGCGGGCCGCGGCGTCCGGCACACGCTCCGGATCAACGCCCCGCTCGAATCGATACGACGATTCCGAGGCGATCTTCAAACTGTTGGCGGCTTTGCGAACGCGGGAGGGATCGAAATAGGCGCTCTCGACGAGCACCGCCCCGGTCGACTCCGTCACTCCCGAGTCGAGCGCGCGCGACTTGGCCCCCCCCGCCCCAGGCCCCACGGCGGCCGCGACCCGCACCACCCCCGCCCGGAGCCGCTGCTCGACCCCGTCGAGTGTCGTGAACTCCTCCCCATCGCCGGAGCATCGAACAACGACGGTTCCAGAAGGGAAGCGGGAAAGATCGAATCCGTGTTGCGGCTGCCCCAACTCCAACAAAGTGATGTTGGTCGCGTCGACCACCGCGTTGATCGGCCGCATGCCGGCCCGGTGCAGGCGTATGCGCCAGAGCAAGGGGCTCGGTCCAATCGTCACTCCCTCGACCACGCGCGCCGCGTAGCGAGGGCATCCATCGACATCGAGAATCTCGATCCGTACGCGCCCGTCGAGCTCGCCGGCCCCGCTCGCATGGTCCGCCAGAGGCGGCATGAAAAGTGGCGCCCCGGTCAGGGCGTGCAGCTCTCTGGCGATTCCCAAGAGTGAGAGACAGTCCCCCCGATTCGGTGTGATCGAAAGCTCGAAAACCGTGTCGCGCAGCGGAAGATGCTCGGCCAGGTCTTCCCCGATCGGCAGGTCGTCGTCGAGCACCAGAATGCCCTCGTGGCCAACGCCGATCCCCAACTCGTCCTCGGCGAGGATCATCCCCGCTGACTGAACGCCCCGCATCTTCCGCGCCTTGATCTCGAGCCCACCCGGCAAACGCGCCCCCGGCGGAGCCACCGCTACTGTCTGCCCCCTCGCGACGTTCGGGGCTCCGCAGACGATCGTCAGCGGATCGTCGCCCCCGACATCGACCGTGCAGACCGAGAGACGATCGGCATCGGGGTGCGTTTCGCGGCTCGCGACCCGTCCCACCATGACCCCCTCGATCGCGAAGCGATGAATCGCCTCGACCTCGGTACCGGTCATCGTGAGCGCCTCGGCGAGCCCGTCGGGATCGAGCTCGATCTCGATGAAATCGGTAAGCCAGGAGAGCGGTAGGAGCATGGTTGCTTCGCGCTTTTCTCGAAGAGTCGGTCTACCAGACCGCTTCGAGCAGAGAGAGGTCGTTCTCGAAGAAATAGCGGATGTCGGGAATCTCGTAGAGCAGCATGGCGATCCGCTCCAGGCCGAGGCCGAAAGCGAAGCCGGTGAAACGCTCCGGGTCGTAGCCGACCGCCTTGAACACTTCGGGATCGACCATGCCCGCGCCGCCGATTTCGATCCAGCCGGTTCGCTTGCAGACCTTGCAGCCCTTCCTTCCGCAGAAGGCGCAAGAGAAGGCGAACTCGACGCTCGGCTCGGTAAAGGGGAAGAAATCGGGGCGAAAGCGAACTTCGACTTCGGACCCGAAAAGCGCCCGCGCGAACCCGCCCAAGGTGCCCTTCAGATCGGCCATGCTCACCCGCTCGTCGACATAGAGCCCCTCTATCTGATGGAACACCGCGGCGTGAGAGGCATCGATCGTCTCGCTGCGATAAACCCGCCCGGGCGTTACGACCCTCACCGGTGGCTGTGTTCTCTCCATCGTTCGTATCTGCACCGGAGAGGTGTGAGTCCTGAGAAGCACCTCGCCATCGACATAGAAAGTGTCGTGCATGTCGCGGGCGGGGTGATCTTCGGGGAAGTTCAGCGCCTTGAAATTGAAATAGTCCAGCTCGATGTCGGGACCGAGCGCCACATCGAAGCCCATGCCCCGAAAGATCTCGACGAGTCGGCGCTCGACGAGGCGCACCGGGTGCAAGCCCCCGCGCCACGGAACCCGACCCGGCAAAGTCAGATCCGGCCCGTCCTCTTCCGAAGTGGGCTTCGCCAGCTCCTGCTTCGCCTCGGCGATCCGAGATTCGATCCGCGTGCGCAGCTCGTTCGCCTTCCGCCCAACCGCTTTCCGCTCATCGGGCGGAAGCTGACCAAGAGCCCGCAGGATCTTCTTGAGCGCCCCCTTGCGCCCGAGAAGACCGATCCGAAGCGCTTCGACCGAATCGGCGTCGGTGGCTGCGGCGATCGCCTCTTCGAACTCCTCGGAGAGCTTCCGGATTCGGTCGAGCGGCACGAAGCGCTCTACCCTTCAGCGGCCGGAACCACGGCCTGCTCGACGACCTGCGCGAAGGCGGCGTCGTCGTGCATCGCGAGGTGGGCGAGGCTCTTGCGGTCGATCTCGATCTCGGCCAGCCTCAGACCGTTCATCAATCGGGAGTAGGTCGTACCGTGAAGCCTGGCGGCGGCGTTGATGCGGACGATCCAGAGGCGACGAAAATCGCCCTTCTTCTTCTTTCGATCCCGATAGGCATACTGCCCCGCCTTGATGGAGGCGGTGCGGGCCGTGCGGATCAGCTTGGATCGCCCGCCGCGGTACCCCTTGGCGGATTTGAGGATCTTCTTGCGTCGAGCGCGAGACGGGACGACGGTCTTGGAACGGGGCATCTTTTCTCACCTACTGGTCCCCATCCCACGGGCTCCACGGCCGGTGCGAAGAGGACGGTTTTGCTGAGTTCTAAGCGTACGGCAACATCGCGTCGACCTGTTTCTTGTCGGCCGCGGCGACGTCGCCGCCACCCCGCAGATGACGCTTCCGCTTCGTCTTCTTCTTGTTGAGAATGTGGTTCGTGTAGGCCTTCTTGCGCTTGTACGCGCCACCGGCACTCTTCTTGAAGCGCTTCGCCGCGCCCCTCTTGGTCTTCATCTTCGGCATGGCTGCTTTTCCTCAGATTGTTCTTGGGGGAGGGTTCGGTTCGGGCAATCGCTGTCGCGAGCGGAGCTCAGGCGCCTTCTGCCACCTTCTGGTCGCCGTCATCCGCGGATGAGGGCACGGCCACGGTTTCGGTCTGCGCGGTCTCGGTCTGGTCCGACTCGATCTGCTCTGACTCGATCTGGTCGGTTTCGATCTGCTCTGACTCGATCTGGTCGGTCTCGGCGTGGGCAGTTTCGGCCTCGCGCCGCTGGCGAGCCCGATCGAGGCCGGCGGCCATTATCGATCGCGGTCGGCCCGCGGCGGTCCCTGTAGTCGCG
>CAZFNT010000272.1:4379-6053 GCA_964520315.1 uncultured Gemmatimonadota bacterium | reverse complement strand
CTGGAGTGGGGGCTGCTCGGGCCCGAGAGGCGGCCGGTCCCGCCGGGGGAGCTTCCGCTCGCCCGGGCGATGCGGGGAGAGGCGGTCGAGCGTCGTGATCTTATGGTCGAGAGGGCCGATGCGCCGGAAGGGATCTGGCTCGGCGCGCGGGCGAATCCGATCTGGGGGGAGCGGGGGCAGGCCCTCGGCGCGGTCTGTGTGTTTCGGGATATCACTGAGAGCAAGCGCTCGGAGGAGATCCTGGAGCAGCGTGTGCGGGAACGCACCGAGGAACTGCGCAAAAGCGAGGCGCAGCTCCGACAGTCGCAGAAGCTGGAGGCCCTCGGCACATTGGCGGGCGGGGTGGCCCACGACTTCAACAATCTGCTGGCGGTGGTGCTCGGCTTCGCCCAGTTCCTGCGCGAGGGATTGGAGGGGGACGAGACCCGCCTCGGCGACGTGAAGGAGATCGAGAGAGCCGCCGAGCGGGGAGCGGCCTTGACCCGTCGCCTGCTCCTCTTCAGCCGAAAAGAGGCGGGGCGCCCTTCGGTGATCGAGCTGAACGAGGTGGTAGGCGGGATCGAAGGGTTGCTCCGGCGGACTTTGGGCGCCGACATAGAGCTGCACTGTGAGCTCGCCCCCGATCTGCCTCCGATCAAGGCCGATCCGATGCATATCGAGCAGGTGTTGGTGAACCTCGGTGTGAATGCTCGAGACGCGATGATCGGCGGAGGGCGGCTCGATATTCGCACCTCGGCCCGCGCGCTGTCCGCAGAGGTGGAACGGCTCGAAGGTCTCGATCTCGAGCTGAGCGCGGGTGAGGTTCTCTGCCTGGAGATCGAAGATACGGGCTGCGGCATGAGGCCGGAGCTGATCGATCGCATCTTCGAGCCTTTCTTCACGACGAAGGGGCGCGAGAAGGGAACCGGTCTGGGGCTCTCGATCGTCTACGGCATCGTTCGGCAGTGCGGCGGCGGCGTCGAGGTCGATTCGGAGCCGGGGCGGGGAACGGTTTTTCGGATCTACTTGCCCGCGACGGCGGAGTCGAAGGACCTGCCGGCGGCTCCGGCCGAGGCGGAGCTGGTTCGCGGCAAGGGCGAGACGGTGTTGATCGCCGAAGACGAGGAAGGGCTGCGGGAGCTGACCGCGCGTCTGCTCACCCAGCATGGATACGAGGTGCTCCAGGCCCCCGATGGAGCGGTGGCGGAGCGCATTTTCGAGGAGCAGGGCTCGAAGATCGATCTACTTCTCACCGACGTCGTCATGCCCGAGCTTTCGGGGCCGGCATTGGTCGTGCGACTGCAGCGGAAGCGGCCGGATCTGCCGGTCGTTTACATGTCGGGCTACTCCGAAGACGTAGGGCGGCGGCACGGGCTCGAGCCGGAGCGGGTCGCGATCGTTCACAAGCCCTTCAAACAGGAAACCTTGCTTCGGGCGCTGCGCGCCCGGCTCGAGAAGCGATAGCGCTTCATTCCTCCAATGCCGCCCGGGTGGCGGGGGCGTGCACCGCGCCGTGGGCGAGGAGCGCGGCGAGGCGGTCGAGATCGGCCCGCTCGTCGATGTCGAAGCCGTGCGGCAGCTGCGACGTCGTCCAGCCCATGGCGTCGAAGGCGCGGAGTGTGTCGTCGAGGGTGTGCTCGCTGCTCCAGCGCACACGCGCGAGCATGCCGGCGGGGGGCGGCGCCGGGATGCCCA
>CAZFNT010000272.1:0-4369 GCA_964520315.1 uncultured Gemmatimonadota bacterium | reverse complement strand
GCCGTCGTCGGTCGGTCCCAGGATCGATTGGCCGCGCCCGATCTCCTCGGTGGCGGTGGCGAGCCGCTCCGGCGGGAGCCCGACCGTGTCGGTGCCGACGGCGAGCGCCCCGCCGCCCGATTCGCGGGCCGCGCGGCGGAGTGCCCGCTCGAGGCGGCTGCCGAGGTTTCCGGAGCGCTGCCTCCAGATCCGGGGCGGGGGATCGAGGGGTGGAAGGGCGCGCTTCGGGCCTTGGAGCACGAGCACCGGCTCGACGATCGCCGCCGCGGTGGCGATCCACGCCCAGGTATCGGAGATCATGGCGCGGGCGATCCGGGCGGCGCGCTCTTCGCCGATGCCGCGGGCCAGGCGGCTCTTCGCAGCGCCGGGCAGAGGGGATTTCGCCATGACGCAGACGATGACGCGCTTCGGGGCGCCGTGTGGGGCCGCGCTCACGACCCGGCGATCCGGCTGCTCCGATCGAGCCCCAGCTCGCGGTTTCGACCGATCGAAGCGCGCAGAGTCGATTGCAGATACCGAATCGCTCCATCGACCGCATCTTCGAGCGATCGGCCGAGGGCCAGGCCGGCCGCCACGGCGCTGGAGAGGATGCAGCCGGTGCCCCTCGCCGAGAGCAGCTCCAATCGCTCGTGGATGAAATGGCGGGGCGTTTCGCCGGGGCGGTACAGGCGATCTTCGATCCGCCGGCCCGATGCGTGTCCCCCCTTGAGCAGGACGGGGAAGGCCCGGCGGGAGCACCAGGAGTCGATCGCTTCGCCCGCGGCGAGATCGCGGGCTTCGGGCAGGTTCGGAGTGAGCAGCGCGATTCGATCGAGCAGGGGGGCGATCTGCTCAGCGAGTGTGTCGGCCCAGAGGAAGGAGCGGCCGGAGGACGCGCTCCCCACCGGATCGAGAACCACGGGGACGGAACTCGAGCGCAACGCTTCGCGAATGGCGCGCACGAGTTCGGGGGGACCGAGCATACCGACCTTGATCGCGCGTGGGCGAAGATCGGCAAGGGCCGATTCGATCTGCGCCTGGACCAAGTCGGGTGGCAGGGGGTGGAGGGCCCAGACGCCGCCGGCGCTCTGCGCCGTGACTGTGGTGATGGCCGCGGCTCCATGCACGCCGTAGGCGGCAAAAGTGGCCAGATCGGCCGCGATGCCGGCGCATCCGCTGGAGTCGAAGCCCGCGATCGAGAGAGCGACCGGTGTGTGAGATTCCATGAGCTCAGCGTGGGAGTCGGACTGATACGATGCGCTCGATGAAAAGCGCGCTTCTCGTCTCGAGCTTCGGGGGACCGCGGAGCCGATCGGAGATCGAGCCCTTCCTCAGGGCCCTATTCTCTGACCGCGACGCGATTCGGCTCCCCGCGGGGGCGATTCTACAGGCTCCTCTCGCCTCGTGGGTCGCTCGGCGCAGGGCTCCCCGCTCGGCTGCCCAATACGCCGAGATCGGAGGCGCCTCGCCGATCACCAAGACCACCAAGGCGCAGGCCGCTGGGTTGCGGGATCGGCTCGGAAGCCGCGGGATCAACGCCCCCGTGATCATCGGTATGCGCTACACATCGCCTACGATCGCCCACGCGGTCGATCGCGCCATCGAGCTCGGCATCGATCGATTGGTGGTCTTGGCGCTCTACCCGCAGTACTCGATCTCGACGAGCGGATCGGCCTTCAACGCGGTCGCGCGCCGCCTGAGCGAGCGAGGGAAGGGGGAGATCGAGACGGATTTCATCCCCGCCTTCTACCGGCTACCCGGCTATCTGCAGGCGATGGCCGGACGGATCGTTCGGGCGCTTTCCGACGCGCCGGACGACGCGCATCTGCTCTTCTCGGCCCACGGTGTTCCGGTCCGCTACGTTCGACGCCTCGGAGACCCCTATGCGCGTCAGATTCAAGAGACGATCGGCCTGCTCCTTCCCCGTGTCGAGACGGTTCTCGGTCGCGAGCTCGACGCATCGCTGGCATGGCAGTCGCGCGTCGGACCGATCCGCTGGCTGGGTCCTTCGACCGAAGAAGCGATCCGATCGCTCGCGGCGTCGGGCGTTCGCGCGCTCGTGGTGGTTCCGATCTCGTTCGTCTGCGACCACCTAGAAACCCTGTATGAAATAGACATCGAATACGCTCGTTCCGCACGCGAGCTCGGCATCAAACACTTCACCCGCACCGAAGCGCTCGACGCCGATTCCCGCTTTCTCGACGCCCTGGCGGATGCGGTAGCCCCGGCATTGAGGGGAGCCGGGCGCGCCCTCTGCGAAATCTGTCTGCTCCCGCTCCCTGCCGGCGGCGGTGGCGATCAAACCTGCCGCGAGTGTGGCTATCCGCGGGCTTCTTGGAGGTAGCTCGATCTACAGCGCGCCCTCATCGTCCAGCAGGTCCTTGACAAACGGTGTCGGCGATGATGCGGACGGCCTCTTCGACTTCCGGGTTCGTGGTCGTTTCTCGCAAAGCTACTTCTTCCTCGCATGCTCCGAGATCACCTGATCATACACCTCGTGCAGATCACGAATCATCCGCTCCGGCGTGAAACGCTCGAGGGCGTCGGCTCGGCCCCGTTCACCCATCTTCCGGCGCAGATCGTCGTCTTCCAGCAGGTTGGCGATGCACTCGGCCAGGCCGGAAGCGTTGCGCGGCTCCACCAGGCAGCCGGTCTCCCCATCTCGAACCGCGATCGTCGTCCCTTCGACCCGCGTGGCGACGACGGGCCGTGCGGCGAAGAGCGCTTCGAGTACGATCAGCGGCAACCCCTCACCGTAGATGCTCGGCAGGCAGAGCAGATCGAGGGTGTGGAGCACATCGGGAACGTCGTCCCTGTAGCCGGTGAAATGCACGCGGTGAGTCACGCCCAGCTCGGCCGCCAGCTCTTTCAGGCGATCGACATAGCCCGGTTCCGCCTCGCTGCCGACGATCAAGCAGTGGGCTTCCGGCACGCGATGAATGACCAACTCCGCGGCGTGGATCAGATCGTCGACGCCCTTGCGGGCGCGCAGCACCGCGATGCAGCCGAAGACCGGCGCGCCTTGGGGGATTCCGAACTCCGGCCGCAGGTCTCGCCTCGGAACGCCGTCCATCATCGGCTCTACGCCGTTCGGAATCACCGCCGCGGGGTGGGGGGGATAGTCGCGCTGGAGTGAAGGCGCGACGAAGACGAAGCGATCGGTCAGCTTCTCGGTGAGCCGGTCGTAGTACCAATTCACGCGGTTCTTGAAGCGGTTCGCGCTCTCGTCGAGGGTGCGGCTGTGGATATGGCTGACCACAGGCACTCCGGCTTTTCGCGCCGCCAGACGCCCGACGAAATTCGCCCGCACCGTGTGAGTGTGAACGAGATCGATCCCCTCGCTTCGGATCAGCTCGGCCACCCGCTCGACGAGCGTGAGATCGAAGGGATGGCGCGTCGGCATGCATCGCAGCTCCAGCGACCGATTCTCCGCTCTCACGCGGAAGCCGCCATCTTTCAGGGAGAGCAGAATCGGTGTGTAGTCGCTGGCTCCCCGCGACCGCACTCCATAGGTCAGCGCCCAGACCTCGACTCCGCCCACGAGATCGCCGTTGAGCATGATGAGGACCTTGCGGGGCTTGGGATCGCTGATCGGTTCGCTCATGGCTGCGGACAGAGGGTCTCTTCGACGATCTCGCAGAGGACATGCCCCACGAAGATGTGGCACTCCTGTATGCGTGGCGTTGCCGAGGCGGGGACCTCTATCGTGAGATCGGCCGCTTTGCCGCAATCCTGACCACGCTCGCCGGTCAGCGCGATGGCGAATGCTCCGATCCGTCGGGCCGCCAGCAGCGCCTCGACGACGTTGGGAGAGCGGCCACTGGTCGATATCCCGAGGGCCACGTCGGCCGCGCGGCAGACCCCTTCGAGCTGTCGGGCGAAGATCGAATCGAAGCCGTAGTCGTTTCCGATCGCGGTCAGTGCCGAGGAGTTGGTCGTCAGCGCCGTGGCGGCAAGTGCACTTCGTTCTCGAAGGTAGCGGCCCGAGAACTCGGCGGCGATGTGCTGCGCATCGGCCGCGCTGCCCCCGTTTCCGAACACCCACAGATGGCCGCCCGAACCGAGAGCGCCCGCGATCCGCTCGGCGGCGGTGCCGAGCTGATCGCCCACGCGGTCGGCGACTTGAGCAATGGAGGCGGCCGACTCAGCGGCGTTGGCGCGCATGATTGCGAGGGCGCGTTCACGTGAAGGCTTGGGATTGGCGTTTGGCATCGGTTTTGGGCAAGTGGATGAACTAGAGACGATCGTCCGCACGGTAGCCCCGGGTGCGTCGGGTGTCAAAGGCGGCGGATTCGCCTCGGCCTTTTCGACATAGCAGCGGATTTCCCCGGGGGATCGAGCACATGCAGGCTGACTACTGTTCTTCCTAGCCAGGCATGCCCGGCGGCTC
>CAZFNT010000271.1:0-6053 GCA_964520315.1 uncultured Gemmatimonadota bacterium | reverse complement strand
CATGGCCGAGATCTCGCGCGCGGGCGCGATGGGAGTTCTGCAGCCAAGGGTGGTCTTGCCGAGGTGACGCTATGCGGGTCTTTCCAGAACCACCAGAGCCGGTCCAGGAGATCGTTCTAACTCTCGGCAGCTTCGACGGCCTTCACGTCGGCCACCGGCGGGTGATCGAGCGGGTCGTGGAGCGGGCCGCGGCGGTCGACGGGCGCTCGATGTTGGTAACCTTCGATCCTCATCCACTTGCGGTCGTCGATCCGGCGCGGGCGCCTAAGCTGATCCTGAACCGCCGAGAGAAGTTCGAGCGACTCGAATCGATGGGTCTCGACGATGTGTACGAGATCCGCTTCAACCGCGAAGTATCGCTCCTCTCACCGCGGGAGTTCGTTCACAAGATGATCCTCTCGCACTTCGCCCCGCGCGAGGTCATCATCGGCTACGACCACCATTTCGGGCGCGGCCGCGCAGGGAGCGCCCGCTCGCTCGCGGAGCTCGGAGAGGAGCGGGGCTTCGGCGTCGAGGTGATCCCACCCGTGCGGCTCGGGGGCGCTGTGGTCTCGTGCACGCGGATTCGCGCCGCGATCGCCGCCGGCAAGGTCGATGAGACCGCCGAGATGCTCGAGAGGCCCTTTTCGCTCTCCGGCGTCGTGGACCGTGGGGACGGCCGAGGAAGCGAGCTCGGTTTTCCGACCGCGAACGTCAGTCTCACCGGTGGGGAGCGTGCGAAAATCCAGCCGAAAATCGGCGTGTACGCGGTCGAAGCCCGCACACCGACCAGCGGCACGTGGACCGGAATGCTGAACTTCGGGCTACGCCCGACATTCGGCGAAGACACCGAGGCGCGTTACGAGGTTCATCTGCTCGACTTCGACGGGGATCTCTACGGAGAGCATCTCACGATGCGCTTACGCCACCGGATCCGTGACGAGCGGCTCTTCGAGAGCGTCGATGCGCTCCGCGCGCAGCTCAGCGAGGACCGGCGGCGGTGCAAGGCGCTGGTAGGATCGAGCAGCTAGCGGTCATTGCATGCGCTTCGGCCGATCCCGATAGCGCTTCCAGAGCCGCGTCTGCTTGCTCTCCAGGGGAACGCGCCGCCCGCTGACGAAGAGATGCTCGATCCGCGTTCGAATATCGAGGGGATCGCCGGTGGTGACGATCAGGCTGGCGTCCATCCCCGCCGCCAGCGATCCGATCCGATCATCCACCCCCAATATCTCGGCGGGATAGAGTGTGATCGCGCGCAGAGCCTCTTCGGAGCCAAGACCGTAGGCGGCTGAGGACGCGGCCACATAGGGCAGATTGCGCGCGTTCGAATCCCAGGCATAGGTGATGCCGAAGCGCACCCCCGCATCTCGCAGCACCGCTGCGGAGCGGAAGACCGAGTCGTACCCATCCCAGTCGCGCGCCGGCAGGCGATGGGCGCCGTCGAGGAGCACCGGCACGCTCCGCTCGGCCAGCCACTCGGCGCAACGCCAGGCTTGCCGCCCACCGAGAATGATCGGCGCGATCTCCTGCTCGGTCGCCCAGTGAACCGCCGCCTTGATCCGCGGCACATCGTTGGCCTCGATCAACACCGGGATCGCCCCCCCGATCGCGCTCCGCATCGCCTCCCAGCGGCGGTCCTCTTCGACCGCCGGGCCCTCGCCTCGCTTGGCGGCATCGCGCGCGGCGATGTAAGCACGCGCGTCGTCAAAGGCGTCGTCGAGCTCACGGATCCGTTCCCGCACTTCGGCGCGCTGCTCCTCTAGCCCCGTCTCCGCCTCTTCGGAGAAGTCGATCGCCACCGAGGGGAAGGTGACTTGCAGCCCGGCGGGCGCCCGGAGTGTCATCTCCTCCCAAGTCCAGCCGTCGAGCTGGATCACCGCCGAGCTGCCGGAGATCAACCCCCCTTTGGGCCGGCAGAGCGCATGTGTTATCCCGTTGAGGCGGACGACCGGAATGAGCTCCGAATCGGGGTTGAGGCTCACCTCGGTGCGGATCTGAGGACGGATCGTTCCGACCTCGTCGATATCGTTGCTGGCGCGGACCGCACCGATCTCTACCAGCCCTAAGTGGGTCTTGGCGTCGAACAGCCCCGGGTAGACGTGTAACCCCTCGACGTCTATCTCGTGCGTCCCGTCGGGCACGGGAAAGTCGCTGCCCACCGCGACGATCTCGCCGCCCCTCATGAGCAGCGTGCCACCCCGCAGGGGCGCGCCGACCATTGTGTGCACCGTGCCGCCGACAAGCGCGGTAGCGCCAGCCGCGGCCCGATCGACTCGAGGATGATCGGTCGCTGCACGATGGGAGCGGCGGACTTGCCGAACCGCCACCGGCGCGGAGTCGAGCACCTCGCCGGAGACCGCGGCTTCGCTCGCCGCTGACCGATCGTCCGTCTCGATGTGCTCGCTCTCATCCCCCTCTTCATCCCCGCCCTCCTCTTCCCCCGCTTTCCCCTCCGCCTCGACCAACGCCAGCAGCGACTCGTGCTCGGCGCGCAGCTCGGCCTGGATCTCCTGATCGATCTCCCGATCGAAATAGAGTTTGCCCTCGACCCAAGTCTGGTCGCACAGGCTCATCGTGGATAGGGGATGACCGGACCACAGAGCGAGATCGGCGTCTTTTCCGATCTCGATCGAGCCGACGCGGTGGTCGATGAGCAACTGTTCCGCGGGGTTGATCGTGACCAACGCCAGCGCCTCTTCTTCGCCGAGACCGCCGTACTTGATCGCCTTGGCCGCCTCGGTGTTCAGGCGCCGGGCCATCTCACCGCTATCGGAGTTGAACGAAACCTTCACACCGCGCCGCGTCATCAGCGCTCCGTTCCAGGGAATCGCGTCCTTCACCTCGAACTTGTAGGCCCACCAGTCGCTGAAAGTCGACGCACCGGTGCCCGCCGCCGCGATCTCGTCGGCGACCTTGTAGCCTTCGAGGGCATGTTGAAAACAGGCCACACGAAAGCCGAAATCTTCGGCGACCCGAAGAAGCATCAACATTTCATCTTGTCGATAAGCGTGGCAGTGGATGAAGCGTTCACCGCGGAGGATCTCTGCGAGTGTCTCTAGCTCCAGATCGATCCCTTGGGGCGATCGCCCGCGGCTCATCTCGCGCGTGCGCCTCATGTAGTCACTGGCGGCCGAAAAGCGCTCACGCATGAACGCTTCGACGCCGTTGCGCGTCTGCGGAAAACGTGTAGTGTATTTCTCGCCCCAATTCGATTGCTTCACATTTTCGCCGAGGGCGAACTTAATGGTCGGTGGCGCCTCGGAGAAGCGCAGCTCTTCGGAGTCGGCGCCCCAGCGCAGCTTGATCGTAACGTTTTGCCCCCCTATGGCGTTAGCTGACCCGTGCATCAGGTGCGCCGCGGTCACGCCGCCCGCGAGCTGCCGGTAGATGATCGGCCGGTCGGGGTTCAGCACATCGCCGATCCTCACCTGCGCGGAGCTCGATTCGGTGCCCTCGTTGACCCCGCCGTCGATAGCGATATGGGAATGGGCGTCGATCAGTCCGGGAGTCAAATGCCTACCCGTCGCGTCGACCACATGCGCACCCTTGGGCGCCCTGAGGGCGCGCCCGATCTTGCGGATTCGCCCCTCTTCGACCAAGAGATCGGTATGTTCGAGAATGCCCGCCTCGCTCTGAGTCCAGAGAGTTGCGTTTCGAAAGACGGTCCTTTCAGGAGTGAGGACAGGACCAGGGCGGCTCGCGGATGCGGCCACGAGGCCGGTCGCGTGCGGCTCCGAATCGTCTTCGACGCCGCCCTCGTCACTTTCGTCCGCGTCGGTAGCTTCTTCATCCTCGATCAGGGCCCCCGGACCCCAGTAGTGCCGGCCATCGATCCACACGGCCAGAACGCGGGTAGCCTCGTCGAAGATCGGACCATCGGTGACGACGAGATCGGCGGCTTTCCCCTTCCGGATCGAGCCCGCCCTCCCGGAAACTCCGCAGAGTTCGGCCGGCGTCGTAGTGAGAGCGGCGAGCGCGGCTTCGTGCGACAAGCCTGCTTCGATCGCCTTGCGAAGAGCAGCGGGGAAGCCGGCAGGGGACTCCAGGCCGTGCGTGGTGAGGGCGATCGCCACCCCGGCATTGTGCAGCGCGGCCGCGTTGCCCGGCGCGCGATGCCAGCGGCGCAGCTGCAGCAGAGAGATGCTCCGGCGCTCGTCGTCGTCCATCTCTTCGACCCGAAGACGAGCGGGTAAGCGGAGCGGGACGATGAACGGTGTCTCCAGCTCGGCGATCTCGTCGAGATGCTCGTGCTCGAGCCCGCTGCCGAGAATGCGGTGGTCGAGCCCCGCCTCTCGGGCGACGCGGGCCGCGCGCAGGGCATTCAGCGCATCCGTGCCCGCCAGCTCGACAGGCAGATCGCCGTCGAGAAGGGGGAGGAGAGCATGCAGGCCACGATTCCGTTCCGGGCGGGGCAGGCGATCGGGAGAGCGTTCCCAGGCGGTGAGCGCCTTGCGCTGGTGGCCGGCATCGAGCCAGGTTTGCCGAATGAAGGCGATGACTCCCATGAGCGAAGAGGGGTAGGTCTCGTCGTTAGGAAGCCCGCGCTGAAAGGTGACGACCTGCTGCACTTCGCTTCGTAGCAGGTTGCTCCCGGGCTGTGCGTCGCCGAGCGCGACCAGCGCCGATATGCCGCGAAAGATGCCGCGATTCGGCGACAGATTCAGCGCCGTAAAGCCGAGGTCGCGATACGATTGTGTCGTCTCTTCGTCGAGCTCGTAGGCACCCGCCACCGAAAACTCTGCGCGCATCTCTGGGTGCGGGTGCTGATCTCCGTGTGGCTCTCGTTCAGTGGCCTCGCCGATGCCCGCCTCGACATGTGCGTCGATCAATCCGGAATAGATCCAGTGGTCTTCGTGGGACCAGATGCGCGTGCCTTCCCCCGCGTCGATCTCCTTGCCGATCGCCCGTATGAGGCCGTCTTCGATCAGGATCGAAGCGTTTCGCAGAGTGTCGCCGGGGGCGCGAACGACGGTTGCTCCGATCAGTGCGTGACGGGTCGGCGGATGGGCGGCGGAAGCGACTTGAGAGAAAACCAGCAGGGCTGTGAGGAGAAGGAGCGGGCGAAGGATCATCTGTTGGGTCCGTGGTTCGGAGGTGGGTAAGACCGAGGAGGATAGCGGGTTCGGGCCACGAACGAAGTACTGAGAACCGTCGCTGCCCAGCATCCGCCACCCAATGCGTGCCCGAGCCGTGCGAATGGTGGTCTTAGGCAAGGCGGCAAGCCGATTTGAGCGGTGGCGTAGTGGAGCTACGTCGAGCATCGAATCGGTGCGGCCAGCGCAGCATAAGGCCAAGAGGCGCATGGCGAGCGCGCAGTGGGTGGCGGATCCTGGCTGTGCCCCCGGTCCTTGACACGCCAGACTTGGCTAATTACATTAGCTAATGCGCTCGGCGAGCGTGCAGGAGATCGCGATGCATCAAGTGACCATTCACGAAGCCAAGACCAATCTCTCGAAGCTCATACGGGAAGCTCTCAATGGCGAAGAAGTGATCATCGCCAAAGGCAGGGAACCCTTGGTCAAGCTGGTGGTTCTGCCCGGAGTGCTGCCGGGGCGCAGAATAGGCGGAGCCAGTGGTCTGCTCCTCGATATGGACGACGAGTTCGATGCTCCCCTGCGGGATTTCGCGGAGTATGAGGCTTGAAAAGGATCTTGCTCGACACCCATGCCTTCTTGTGGGCGATCGAAGGCGATCCCCGACTCAGCCCAAGCGCCCGAGAGGCCTTTCTCGATGCGAACAACGAGCTCTTCTTCAGCATGGCGAGCTTCTGGGAGATATGCACCAAACTCAGCCTGAAGAAGCTCAAGCTGGCGGCGGATTGGGATACGCGGCTGAGGCAGGAGATGCAGGTCAATAGAATCAAGTGGCTACCGATCGAAGAAGCGCACTGCATGAGGCTCGTCGAGCTCCCTTTCCGTCATCGAGACCCCTTCGACCGCATTCTGCTCGCTCAGGCGCTGGCCGAGGGCATGGCGATTCTCACGCGTGATCCGCGTATGGCCAGATACCGAGTGAGCGTCTTGTGGTAGTCCGCCAGCCCTATCAGCTCCTCGATTCCGGCAACCGGCGACGAC
>CAZFNT010000270.1:1789-6076 GCA_964520315.1 uncultured Gemmatimonadota bacterium | reverse complement strand
TCCACGCTCCATTCTGCCGGAAGATCTGTCACTATTGCGACTTCACGGTCTTCGAACCGAAAACCGGGCAGGGAAAGCGCTTCGGCGAGCGTCTGGTCGAGAGGATCGAAGAAGAAGGGCGGCGCGGTCGATTCGGAGGAAGGCGGCTCGATTCGATCTACTTCGGTGGGGGAACGCCTTCGCTGCTGGCGCCGCGAGCCGTCGGGGAAGTGATCGAGGCTGCCGGGCGGGCGTTCGGTCTAAGCGCGGGAGCCGAGATCACACTCGAAGCGAATCCAGAGTCGGTGAATGAAAGGCGGATCGAGGGATGGCTGAGCGCGGGAGTAAACCGCGTGTCGGTCGGTCTTCAGGCGCTCGATCGCGAGACGCTGAAGTGGCTCGGACGAACGCACGACGCGAGTCGAGGAAGGGAGGCCCTGAGGTCTCTGTCCCGTGCGCGAGTACCCCATATCTGTGCCGATCTGATCGCCGGTGTGCCGGGTCAGAGCGAAGACATCTGGGGAAGCGCTGTGGGGACGGTGCTGGAGGCGGGCGCGACACATCTGTCGATCTACTGCCTCACCGTTCACGCGGGTACCCCGCTCGGAGAGCGAGTCTCCAGAGGGGAGATCGAGATCGACGAGGAGGAGCGATGTGATCGCTACGAGCAGGGCGTGGCGATCGCCGAAGCCGGTGGGCTCGAACGCTATGAGGTTTCGAATCTCGCCGCGCACAACCACCGCGGCCGGCACAACATCACCTACTGGAGCGGTGGGGACTGGCTGGGGCTCGGGCCCGGCGCCTGCTCGCACCTCGCTGGAGTGAGATGGAAGGAGTCCACGGAGCTGATTGATCATCTGCGAGACGGGCCCGTCCCGGCCGAGGTCGAGGTTTTGACGGTGGGCCAGAGGCAGCTAGAGGCGATCATGCTCGGGCTTCGGCTGAGCGAAGGGATCGATGCGGAGCGTTTCGAGGCGCTCGGGGGCGGCTCATTGGAGCAGAATGCGCCGCAGGCCTTGGCCGAGCTGATCGAGTCGGGGATCGTTCAGGAGTCGGGCATCAATGGGCGGAGGTGGCGACTCTGCCCGGCGCGAGCCTTGCTTGCGGACGCCGTCGCCGAGCGCTTCGCCCGCGAAATCTCGTTGACCCCATAGCCGCAAGTCCATGTCAGGCTTGCGTTCGCGCAGCTTGACCAGCCACTTGAAGGAATGGTACGTTATGCGTTTCCTCCAGTCTCGAGCCGAGACTCAGAACCAGCGAGTGAAGGAATGACGACCAGAGATACAGACACCAAGGCCCCCGCCGATTCTCAGACCGCCGAGGTCGAGAGCGCCGGCAGCGAAGAGACCGCGGCGGTCGATGGGGCCGGTGCACCCGCGCGCGACGATCGCGCGGCCGAGGCTAGAGAAGAGCCGGCCGAGCCCGTGCCGACACAGCGAAAGGCCCCCAGGTCGATCGGTCGTGGGAGCAAGAAACTTGCTGCCATGAAAGCCAGGATCAAGGAGCTAGAGGCAGAGAACGAGCGACTCGAGCCGGCCGAGGCGGAAGCGCGGGAACGGTGGATGCGTAGCGCCGCGGAGTTCGAGAACTTCCGCAGGCGCACAATGAAAGAGAAGGCGGAGCTGATCCGTGGTGCCGCCGAAGGGGTGGCGACCAAGCTCCTCGACGTTGTGGACGCGTTGCTCGCCGCGCGGAATGCCTCGGAGAAGGGAGCGGGCGATGCCGCTGCCGAGCAGCTCCGCGAGGGGATCGCGCTGATCTCGGCGAAGCTCGAGGGTGTTCTCGAGAGCGAGGGGGTGCGGCCGATCGAGACGGAGATCGGCGCCGAGTTCGATCCCCATGTGCACGAGGCTCTCGCCCAGGTGCCCTGCGACGAGCTCCCCGCCCACGCGATCCACAGCGTGGTCCAACGGGGCTACCTTCTCGGGGAAAAAGTGTTGCGACCCGCTCGGGTGACTGTCGTGGCCGAGCCGGAGCCCGCCGAGTCGGCCCTCGAGCGAGCGGACGAAGAGAACGACAACGGGAAGGGGGCGCAGTAGTGCCGAGAGATTACTACGAGGTTTTGGGCGTCGATCGCTCCGCTGACGCGGGCGACGTAAAGCGGGCTTACCGGAAGCTGGCGCTCGAGAATCACCCCGATCGGAATCCGGGCGACAAGAAGGCCGAGGATCGGTTCAAAGAGGCTGCCCGAGCCTACGAAGTGCTCTCAGACGACGCGAAGCGCCAACGCTACGATCGATTCGGTCATGCGGGAGTCGATCCGAGCGCGGGAGGCTCCGGCGGGTTCAGCGCCGGGGGATTCGATCTCTCCGACGCGCTACGCCGCTTCATGGAGGACTTCGGGGGCGGTGGAGGATTGGGGGACATCTTCGGGGGCGGAATGGGGCAGCGGGGCGCCGGCCCGCGTGTGAGAAGGGGCGCCGATCTTCAGATCAAGCTCAAGCTGACTCTCGAGGAGATCGCGAAGGGGGTTCCTAAGAAGATCAAGGTCGCGCGGCTCGATCCCTGTTCGGAGTGCGACGGGACCGGGTCGCGGGCGGGGACGGAGCCCACTCTCTGCACCACCTGCAAGGGCCAAGGCGAGGTTCGCCAGGTGCAGCGAACGGTGTTCGGCCAGTTCGTGAACGTCGGGCGATGTCCAGCCTGCCGCGGCGAAGGCCGTGTGATCTCCGACCCTTGCACGGCCTGCCACGGCGAAGGGCAGGCCCGAGTCCGCAAGACCATCAACGTGAAGATCCCCGCCGGCGTCGCGACGGGGAACTACATCCCGCTCTCCGGCCAAGGGAACATCGGTCCCAAAGGCGGTCCCCGTGGCGATCTCTTCATCTCCATCCAAGAAGAGGAGCACAAGCGTTTCGAACGCCGCGGAGACCACTTGGTGCTCGACGCGCCGATCACCTTCTCGCAGGCCGCTCTTGGTGATCAGGTCGAGATTCCCACTCTCGACGGAACCGTGCTACTGGCCATCCCCCCGGGAATCCTCTCCGGAAAGTTGCTTCGGGTTCGAGGAAAAGGCATGCCTCGCATCGATGATTACGGCAAGGGCGATCTGCTCGTGCGCGTGGCCGTGTGGACTCCCCAGAAACTCAGCAAGGCGGAACGGACTCTCTTCGAGGAGCTCGCGAAGTGCGACGGAATCAAGCCTCCGGAGCCGGGTAGAGGCTTTTTCGAGCGGGTTCGAGACGCGTTCCGTGGATAGACCGGCAGAGAGTTGATCCGCGCCTTCGTCTCCACGATCCCGAATCCGGGAGAGTCGGTTCTTCTCGATCGCGACGAACGCCGGCATGTGCGCTCGGCCCGGCGAGCACGCGACGGCGACCGAATCGAGCTTCTCGACGGCGCCGGACACGTGGCGCCCGCTCAACTCGAGGAAGATGTTTCGAGAGCGCGAGTCGCGGCGATCGAAGTGTTCGATCCACCCCCCGATATCGCCATCGCGGTCGCCGTGGCGCGGGGAGGGCGATTCGATTCGTTGGTGGAGAAGCTGACCGAGCTCGGCATCGCGTCGATCGAGCCGATTGTTTGCGCGCGTTCGCTGCTCCCGCGCGGCGCTTCGCGGCAGGAGCGCTGGCGGCGCGTGGCGGTAGCCGCGCTGAAGCAGAGTCGCCAGCCCTGGGTCCCGAGGATTGCTGCTCCGGCTCCCCTGGCATCGGTGATCGGCGACGGTCGCCAACTGCTCGCGCTCGACCCCCAAGGCGAAGCCGTGCCGATCCCCGACGCCATCGATGCCCCCCCGATCCGACTGCTCATCGGTCCGGAAGGGGGGTTCGACGACACTGAGCGGGCGCTATTGGCGGCGTCCGGCGCTCGGATGGTATCGTTGCCGAGTGCGATCTTGCGGGTCGAGACCGCCGCCATGGTCGCCGCCGTTCTGGCTCTGCACGCTCTGAATCGCGCCTGATCCGGATCGCGCGAAGGAAAGGAACCGAGATGCCCGACTGCCTCTTCTGCTCGATCGCGAAGGGTGATATCCCGGCCGACATCGTTCTGGAGACTCCCGACGCCGTGGCATTTCGAGACATCTCTCCCCAGGCCCCGATCCACATTCTCGTGATTCCGCGCGAACATGTGGAGAGCGTGGCTCAGGTCGAGGCAGGGCGGACAGACGCGATGCTCGGATCGTTGATGCGCGTGGCGACCGACGTCGCCGCCCAGGAAGGACTCGAGTCGTATCGCATCGTCACCAACGTGGGCGCGGACGCCGGCCAGAGCGTTTTCCACCTACATCTTCATCTGCTCGGTGGCCGAGCGATGGGTTGGCCGCCGGGTTGATTATTCGGCGCGCGGCGCCGCGTCCCGTGATAGACT
>CAZFNT010000270.1:0-1779 GCA_964520315.1 uncultured Gemmatimonadota bacterium | reverse complement strand
GGCCATCTCTATCGGTCTGTAGTACACCACCTTTCGGAAAGGATGGGCCTGCCCCATGCCCGTAGTTCGGGTCAAAGACAATGAGCCCTTCGAGAAGGCTCTGAGACGATTCAACAAGACCTGCCAGAAAGAGGGGATCCTCTTCGAGGTCAAGAGGAAGTCCCGTTTCGAGAAGCCGAGCGAGCGAAAAAAACGCAAGATGGCCGCGGCCAGGAAGAAGGCCCGCAAAGCGGAGCGCTTGCTCGCTTCCTAGCTCGAAGGCCAGACGGTCTAGGGGCACGCTGAGACGAACAAGAAGCCGGCTTGCGAGGCAGGGTCGTCGCAGCTGGCTATTACGGTGTACGCAACGGACCCGCGGGGCAGGGGGATGAACGAGCAAACCCTCGAAAAGCTGGCCTTCCCCGATGTGATCGATCTGATCGCCGGCCAGGCTCAATCGGAGCTCGGCGTCGAGCGCGTCCGCGCGCTCTTTCCGAGCACCGAGCTTGAGTGGGTTCGCCAAGAGCACGCCCTCGCTTTCGAGGCGATGCGGGCGCTCGACGAGGGGCTGCCGATTTCGTTCTCGGGAGCGATCGACATTCGGCCTTCGCTGAAACACGCGGCACGCCCCGGCACCCATCTCGAGGCGGAGGCTCTCTCGTCGATCGCGGCGACCTGTCGGGTGGCGCACGACGCCTGTGCCGCCGTCGTCGCCGGTGAGGAGCTGCCGCTTCTTCTCGCGATCGCCGCACCCATCTCGATCCCGATCGGGCTTGCCGCCGCGATCGAGAATGCGGTCGGGCCCGGCGGGGAGATCCTCGACGCAGCGTCGCCGGAGCTCAAGCGGATCCGGCGTGCCCGGATCGACCTGGAGCGGCGCGCCCGTGACGAGCTCGATCGCATCGTGAAAGGCCTGGGGGCGAAGGGCCATCTTCAGGATTCGCTCTACACGCTCCGAGAGGGGCGCTTCGTCGTGCCGGTTCGGGCCGATCGTCGCCGGCAGGTCCGGGGGATCGTGCACGATCGCTCCGCCAGCGGAGAGACCTACTTCATCGAGCCGGCTCGTCTCGTGGAGCTCGGAAACAGCCTTCGCGATCTGGAGGTCCAGGAGCGCGCCGAGATCGTCCGCATCTTGAGGCAGCTCACCGATAGGGTCAGAGGGGGAATCGGCGAGCTCTCCGATGCGATCGACCGGATCGCTCGTCTCGACGAGGTGTTCGCACGGGGGCGATTCGGCCGGGCGCACGATGGAATCCGGCCGAAGATCGGTCCCCGGGATGCGCCGCTACGGGTCGTGCACGGGCGACATCCACTTCTAGAGCGATCGTTGGGACGGGAGAGCGTCGTTCCTCTCGATCTGGAGATCGGCGGCCCCTCTTGCGCGGTTCTGATCACAGGGCCGAACACCGGCGGCAAGACCGTCGCTCTGAAGACGGTGGGGCTACTCGTTCTGCTTTCCCAGTCCGGGGTTCCGGTGCCGGCGTCGGAGGGGACCTCGCTTCCGGTGCTCGATCATGTCTACGCTGACATCGGCGACGGACAGTCGCTCGAAGCGAATCTCTCCACCTTCAGCGCTCACGTCGCGAATCTGGCCCGGATCTGCGCGGAAGCGGGAGCGGGCTCTCTCGTCCTTCTCGACGAGCTCGGAACCGGCACCGATCCCGACGAAGGGGCAGCTCTGGCCGCTTCGATCGTCGAGCATCTGGCGAGTGCGGGCGCGCAGGTTCTGGCCACCACGCACTTGGGGCAGCTCAAGCTCTTGGCCGCCGCTCACGAGGGGGTCGAGAACGCGGCGATGGA
>CAZFNT010000269.1:0-6094 GCA_964520315.1 uncultured Gemmatimonadota bacterium | reverse complement strand
ACGCGCAGGAGTCGCTCACCCACGGCACCCCCCAACCCGCATTAGAATCGCCAGAAGATCGAGGATCATGCGGGGCGCGTCGGTCATCAGGCGCACACTCGAGGGGCTTCCCCGATACCGGAGTTGAACCGGTAGCTCTACGATCCGCAACCCCCTCTTCCGCGCAAGGCAGAGCAGCTCGACATCGAAGGCGAAATCCGCGATTCGTGTCTCGCGAAAGAGTTCGCGCGCCACGTCGCCCCTGAGCATCTTGAATCCACACTGCGTATCGGAGACCCCGAGACCGAGCAGCCGGTTGACCAGAGCAATGTAAGTAACCCCGATCCGGTGACGCAGGCTCAAGTAGGGGAAGTGACGGGGATGCAGAACGAAACGGGAATCGGGATGCCCGCGGCTTCCGATGGCCAGATCGGCGCCTTCGGTGAGCGCTGCGCGGTAGACATCGACCTGGTCGACGCCATAGACCAGATCGGCGTCGGTGTAGAGCACGAAGCGGCCCTTGCTGGCGAGCACACCGTCCTTGATCGCGGCCCCTTTTCCTCGATTTCTCGCGTGACCGACGACGCGGATCTCGGCGTGCATCTCCGCCAGGTTGCGCAAGATCGCGGGAGTCCCGTCGGCCGACCCGTCATCGGAGAAGATCAGCTCGAAGGGCCCGCCGCGGCGAATCGCCGGCAGAAGGCGCGCCACCGACTCCTCGATGATCTTCTCTTCGTTGAAAGTAGGAATCACGATCGAGAGATCGGGGGCCGAAAGCGCCGCCTGGGTGTCCGCCTTGCGCGAGCCCTCAGTGAGCATAGGTAACCGCCTTGCACTCTCGAATCACCGTCACCTTTATCTCCCCCGGAAAACGGATCTCATCCGATATGCGGCCGGCGAGTTGCCCCGCCAATATCCGCGCCTGGCGATCATCGACCTCTTGAGGATGGACCAGCACGCGCACCTCTCGTCCGGCCTGCACAGCGTAGCAGCGATGCACTCCCGGCAGACTGGCACCCAGCTCCTCGAGCTTGGTTAGCCGATCCACGTACTGCGCCACCGTCTGCCTGCGCGCGCCGGGACGCGATGCGCTGATGGCATCGGCAGCCGCGACGAGCGAGACGAGCGGACTCGCCGCGCCCCGGCTGTCATGATGGCCCGCAATCGCCTCGCACACGAGTTCGTCCTCACCGTATTGGCGCACGATCTCGGCGCCGAGTCCCGCGTGGGGCCCCGCGCGGTCTATCCCCTTGCCGATGTCGTGGAAGAGACCGGCCCGCCGGCAGAGCTCGTGGGGGTACGAGAGGCCGACCTCGGCGGCCAGGTGATCGGTGAGCAGCGCCACCTCGTGGCTATGGTACAGCACGTTCTGCGTGTAGGAGGTGCGGAAACGCAATAGCCCGAGTAGCCGCACGATCTCGGGATCGACCGGGCCGATCTCCAAGTCGCTTATCACTCGCTCCGCCTCGGCCCGCATCACGTCCTGCAGACGATCGTGCTCCAGGGCGACGATCTGATCGATAGTCTCGGGTGTGATCCGGCCGCTCTCGATCAGAGCCGCCAGCGATCGTCGGGCCACCTCGCGTTTCACCGGATCGTAGGCGCTGAGAACGAGACAATCCGGTTGGTCGTCGACCAGCAGATCCACGCCTGTCGCGGACTCGAAGGCCCTGATATTCCGCCCGTCACGACCGATCACTCGCCCCTTCATGCTCTCATCGGCGATCGGAACCACCGAGACGGTGTGCTCCGCGCTCCGCTCGACCGCGCAGCGCTCGATCGCAGCCACGATCACATGTCGCGCGGCCTCTTGTGCGTGCTGTGATGCAAGCTCCCGTTGTCGCTGCATCTCCCAAGCGGCCTCGGCTCGAACCTCCTCGCGAAGTCCCTCTTTCAACTGCCTGCGGGCCTCGTCCACGCCCACTCCAGCGATCGCCCCGAGCGCGTCGCGCTGGTCGCGGATCGCGCTTTCGAGCTCGACTTTCGCGTGGTCGCGGGCCCGCTCGCGCTCGTCGAACGCCCGTTCTCTCGCTTCGAGACCGGCCCGTGCCCCCTGCAGCTCGGCAAGCGCCGAGCGGTACGACGCGCGCAGAGCGAAGAGACGGCGCTTGTAGCGGTGGAGTCTATGGCGCAGCGTCTCCGCCGCCCGATTGGCCTCCTGGCGGCGGCGCTGTGCCTCCAACTCGCCCATCATGGCCCCCTCTTCGATCGCCTCATCCGCGCTGCGTTTCGCATCGGCGAGGATCTTCTCGGCGCTGCGCAGAGCATCGATGGTGCCTCGCCGCGCGGCCAGAGCCACCGCTGCACCGCCCATGAGGGCGCCAATCGCGGCGATCATCAGACTCTGCGTGGGGATTGGCAACGGGGGTCTCCAACTGGTGGGTTTTATTCCACCCCCCATCCTACCTCGCCACGGCACCGGCGGCTTCTACTCCTCCCCGCCCCCGTCGCTCTTCGCCGAAATCAGCACGCGCCTCGCTCCTTGGGCGCGAGCGGCATCCAGCACCCGAACGACCGTGCCGTGGGGCGCCCGCTCGTCCGCGGAGATCACGACAGGCGGAGGATCGTCCCCCTCCCCCAGCGCCACCGACAAACGCTCCGCGAGAGCGCTTTCTTCGACCTCGGACTCTCCGACATAGACCACTCCTTCAGCGTCGACCGTCACCACCACCTCAGACACCGGCTCCAATCGCGCCGTCCCTGCCGAGGGCAAATCGAGCTCGAGCGCCGGCTGTTCCTTCCAGGTGGAGCTAACCGTGAAG
This sequence comes from uncultured Gemmatimonadota bacterium, assembly GCA_964520315.1. Taxonomy (GTDB): domain Bacteria. The sequence continues at coordinate 3,353 of CAZFNT010000269.1, read as the reverse complement.
AAGATGATCAAGATGAAGAGCACGTCGATCAAGCTCGTCAGATTGGGCTGAGCCGACCCGCGCCGCTCCCGTCGGGGCAGCCTCAAGCGCCCACCTCCCGCCGGGTCTCGTTCAATGCTGGGGTCGCACCCGCGAGGTGTCTGAGAAAACGGTTTACCCGCTCCTCGATGTCGACCACCAGGTCTTCGGTCTTGTGGGAGAGGTAGCTGTGGGCTACGAAGGTCGGAATCGCTATCAGCAGTCCGGTGGCCGTGGTCACCAGCGCCTCCGATATACCTCCCGAGAGAGCCTCCGCCTGGCCCATGCCCCCCAGTGCCATGGTGCGAAACACCCGAATCATGCCGAAAACCGTACCGAGCAGCCCCAACAAAGGCGAAACCCCCGCGATCGTCTCGAGCACCGGCAACCCGCTCCGGATCTCGTGGATCTCCCGGCGCCCTACATCGCTGACTATCTCGCGGGCCTCGTCGGCCGCTAGCGATCGAGCCTCTAGACAGACCGATACGATGCGCGCGAAGGGACCGGGGTGGCGTCTGCAAACCTCGATCACCGTCGACACCCCCTCCTCGTCATGAGCGGCGTCGAGCACGGCCGCGATCTCCGGCCTCACGACGCGCGAAGAGCGCAACGAGTACAGACGCTCCAACGTCACCGCGAGGGCGACCACCGAGCAGAGAAGAAGCGGAATCATGATGATGCCGCCGTCTTGCATCAGTTCGAGCATGCCAGGGAATCCTCCGGCTTGTGTCACTCGGGACCGCGTCGGCGCTCCCACTTCGGAACTCGATAGTAGTAGGTGAAGACCACATCGAGTCGATCCTCGGGAAAGTCCTCCGGCAGAGGCGTCATCGGAGCCGACGCGCGCACACTGTGCATGCTCGCCTCGTCGAGCGACGCGTGGCTGGATGAGCGCAGGAGCACCGGTCCCTCGAGCCGCCCATCGGGGTAGATCCGAAAGCGGAGCCGAGTCTCTCCTGTAATTATCCCGAGTCGAGCGAAGGCCGGTGGCGGATGCAGATTCTTCTCGATTCGCGCCTTGAGCGAGCGCATATAGGGCATCCAGCGCCACGCGTAAGTGCTCAGCGAGAGATCCCCCTCCCCCGCGGCGTTCGCGTCTTCGGCCGCCAGAGTCAAGCCCGCGCCCCGCGGCGCCGCGACGGACGAGGGCTCCGGCGGATGGCGCAGATAGCGCGGTCCCGGAGACTCTGCCGCCGGATCGCCCGGAGCGTGGGACTCATCCCGCTCGATCTTCGATGCCGCGAGATCGCGCGGCAAGGCAGTCGCCTCGGCTGGCCCGCCCTTCATCGCTCGCTCCTTCGCTCCCGCATAAAGCTCCGGTATCGGCAGGTCGCCGGCCGAGCGCGGTTTCACCCGATCCTCTCCGCCCGGCAGTCGATCCCGGGCCTGCGTGTTCTTCTCGGAAAGATAGGGCGTCGGCTCTTGCTCTTCTGTCGTCGCGGACTCCGGCTGCTCTGGCGCCACTATTCGAGGCCCGCGCTTCTCACGCTCGAAAACAAGCTCGATCGGCGCCACATTCTCCACCGGCTTCGGTGCCGCCGCCAGCCGGGTCAAGGGCAGGAGAATCACCGCCACATGGAAGAGCAACGACAGGAAAAGAGCGACAATCGCTCCACGGCGTCGATACAACAATCCAGCCTACTGCATCACATCGAACTCGAAGGAATCCTCCGCGACTGGATCGCCGCCGCTTGGCGAGAGCGTGGCGTCGAACCGGTACGAACCCAGCGGAGCGAATCCGGGAATATTGTGTGAGAAGGAGAGCGCGTTCTCTCCTGGATCCAGCTCCTGCCCACCCCAAATCACCTGAGGCTGCGAGGGGTACGGCGATCCGTTCGGGAGCGTCGCTTGCACAGCCAGGTCGACCGTGACCGCCCCCACCCCCTCATTGACCAGCACCGCGTCGTAGCTCAGCCGTCCTCCCCGTGGAAATGTCGCCGCATCGGGAATCAACTGAACCGCGAGGTAAACGTACTGCCCGAGCTCGCCGGAATCGATGTTGCCATCGCCGTCGCCGGCCGGAACCTGCCAAAGAAGCTCTCCCCCATCCCCATTCCCGAACCCCGCCGCGGTAACGTAGACAACCGGAGGGATCGAACCCATCTCCGCGGCCAGATCGAAGGCTCCTTCGAGCACCTCACCGGCGCGCGAGTTCGCCTGCGCATAGATCCCGGCGCTCGCGTCCAGCCACGCCTCGTATCCACTGTCGTTCTCGTCGGCGAGGTAGAGATCCCATGCCGGAACCGTGCTCGATTTCGCCCATGGAGCCGCCGTCGCCGCGCCGGGAGTGTCGCTCACGAAGATGAAGTGGTCGGCCGTCTCCGCTCCTCCCGCACCGTTCGTCGCAACGTAGAGATCGCCCATCGCCGAATCGAACGATACCCGCAAAAAATGCCCCTCGCCGTCGTCCATCTCCCAGATCGCGACATCGTCCAGGCGGCCGTCCAAGGGGAATCCTACGATCGACGGCGTTCCTTCCCCCCCGTACGCCCAAAGCGTGTACTCGCCGCTACGTCCACCGCCCCTCATCTGCTCGGCCACGCTCGATGCCCTCGACTCCATTTCCAGCGTGAGATCGTCGTCGCCGTTCCGCAGGATCGCCGCTGCCGCACCAGAGCCATTGCAACGATAGCCGCCGTAGACCAGACCGAAATCGCTCGCCCCTTGAATGCTCTGGAGATCGTACCCATTCGACAGATTGGTGAGCAGATCGGGTGTGACACCGAAACGAGTCCAGTTCTGGTAATCGGAGGAAACATCGACCTGAAGCGCCGACGAACCGGCCCGCAGCGTGAGAGTCTTGACCACATCGGTCGACGGAGAGCCCTGATTGTCGTACACCTCGTTCAGCGTCACACGCGCCATCGCTCCGTTGGCAACATCGATGCTGTAATCGAACCAGGAGTTCCATGCCATATCGTCGTGAAAGAGACCTCTGTGTCCGCCGTCGTCCCAGTCCCCTTCCCCGCCCCAATTGCTTAGCACGTTGCCAACGATCACCCGTCCTTCGTCGTCGAACATGAAGAGCGCCCGCCCCCCCCTTCGATCGAAGTAGACGGCGATCTTGTCGTTTTCGAGGAGGATCTCGTCGATTCCGTCGCCGTCGACATCCAGCTCCACCGCCCGAGCGACCGAGGGTCGATAGTCGTGCCAGAAAGCGCCCCTCGCAAAGGCGTTGGCGTAGCGAGTGTGATTGATCAGGCTTTTCTGCCAGCCGCTCATGAAGAGGCCGCCGCCGTCGTGCCAGCCCAGCTCGTAGAGAAGCGAGGTCAGGGTCACCCACCCCGCTCTGGCGATCGGATTGCCGTAGTCGTTGTCGAAGTCCGGCACAACAC
>CAZFNT010000268.1:2479-6099 GCA_964520315.1 uncultured Gemmatimonadota bacterium | reverse complement strand
CCAGGCTCAAGCTCCTGGCGAGTGGGGCTGGAAGAGCGGGGAGTCCGTCGAGCGACCGGAGCATGAGCCCTTCGATCGTGCCGGCGAGGGGGCCTTCGGTGCGCTCGTGCTCCAGTCGCGAGATTCCCCCGTCAGGGTTCAGAACAACCGCCTTCACCGCGACGGAGCCAAGATCTACGCCGATCGAGAAGTCGCTGCTGGATGGGTCTTGCAAGAGGTTCCCTTACAATGGAAAAGTGGGCTACCGGTGGAATCTCCGCGACGCGCGAAGCCAACTCTGCCGCGGTCATCCGCTCGGCGGCAGTATACTCGCGCGTTCCGCAAAAGGCCCGCCCCGACCGACGGAGGTAGAATGGCGACCGAGACCGTCGCGCTCCACGAGACGACACGCGAGCGCTACTTGAACTACGCCCTGAGCGTCATCACCAGCCGTGCCCTGCCCGATGTTCGGGACGGGCTCAAGCCGGTTCAGCGCCGCATCCTCTATGCGATGTTCAACGACCTGAAGCTCTCGTCGGAAACCCGCTTCAGGAAGTGTGCGGCCGTCGTCGGCGAGGTGATGGGGAAGTACCATCCGCACGGGGACCAGTCGATCTACGATGCCCTCGTGCGCCTGGCTCAACCGTGGTCGATGCGCTATCCCCTCGTCGACGGGCAAGGGAATTTCGGGAGTCTCGACGGAGACGACGCAGCGGCCATGCGCTACACCGAGGCTCGCCTGCACGGATTGTCGGCTGAGCTGCTCCGCGAACTCAAGAAAGAGACCGTCGATTTTCGCGACAACTTCGAAGGGACCTATCGAGAACCAGTCGTTCTCCCGGCGCAGATTCCCCATCTCTTGGTCAACGGTGCGCAGGGGATCGCCGTCGGGATGGCGACCAATATCCCTCCTCACAACCTGGGTGAAGTGATCGATGGCCTGGTCGCACTCATCGAGGATCCAACCCTTTCATGCGCCGAACTGATGGAGCACATTCCCGCCCCCGATTTCCCCACCGGAGGGCGGATCACAACCGTGGCGGGCGAGCTTCAGCGGATCTACGAGACAGGCGAGGGGTCGATCGAGGTGCGTGGGGAGTTCGAGTTGGAACGGGTCGCGGGGGGGCGGGCCATCGTGATCACTTCGTTGCCATTCAACGTGAATAAATCGTCGCTGGTCGAGTCGATCGCGCAACATATTATCGATGAAAAAGTCCCCCAGATCGTTGATGTTCGTGACGAGTCCACCGATTCGGTGCGCGTTATCTGTGAGCTGAAGAGGGGAGCCGATCCAGACGTGGCGGTCGCCTATCTTTACAAGCACACGGCGCTCCGCTCGAGATTCCACGTCAATCTCACCTGTCTCGTGCCGGAAGCCGAGACGAGTCAGCTCGTGCCCGAGAGAGTCGATCTAAAGACCGCGCTCCGGTCTTTTCTCGACTTCCGCTTCGAGGTGCTCACGCGGCGACTGGAGTTCGACCTTCGCAAGCTCGACGAGCGAATCCACATTCTGGAGGGATTCGCGATCGTCTTCGATGCGCTCGATGAGGCGATCGCCCTGATACGCGGCGCCGACGATCGCAGAGATGCTCACCAGAAGCTGCGGGTTCGTTTCGATTTGAGCGATCCGCAAGCCGAAGCGGTCCTCGAAATCCGACTCTACCGCTTGTCGAAGATGGAGATCGGATCGATCGTCGATGAACTCGAAGAGAGGCAGAGGCAGGCCACGCGCATTCGTCGCCTCCTTCGCGGGAAGAGCCCGCGCTGGGAACTCGTCAAGAGCGAGCTGGTGGAGCTGGATCGGCTCTACCGCGACGATCGCCGCACAGCGCTGCCCACCGGCGAGATCACCGAGACATCTTACAGCGAGGAAGACTATCTTCTCGACGAAGACGCGCGCGTGATCGTGACGCGCGACGGATGGCTCAAGCGACAGAAGAGCTACACTGAGCTAGGGGCGATCAGGGTCCGCGAGGGCGACGAAGTCATGTGGGCCTATCCCGCCCGCACGAAGGAATCGGCTATTCTTTTCAGTGATCGTGGAAAGGCCTATACCGCGCGGGTCTCCGATCTGATACAGACGCCCGGCCACGGAGAACCAATTCATCGCCGATTCGACCTTGCGGACAAAGAACGGATCGTTGGTGTCGTCGTAACCGATCGACGCGGGCTTCCAGAGATCACGCCCGAAGAGATCGAAGCGGCGCGCGAATCGGATCTGCCTCCTCCACCTTACGTCGTGGCTTTGACCCGAGGCGGTTCGTGTTTGCGAATGAGCGTCAGCGCATTTGCGGAGCCATCGAATCGTAAGGGGCGGGTGTTCGTCCGCATGGACCCGTCCGTCCCGGACGATGGCGTCGTTCGCGTCATGGTCTCTGATGAGAGCGACGAAGAGACCATCGCGCTGGCCACGGTATGGGGGCGCGCTCTCGTTTTCTACGTAGACGAGATCAATGTTCTGAAGGGGCCGGGGCGCGGTGTGCGGGCAGTGAAGCTGAACGACTTCGATCGTGTACTCGGCTTCAACCTATCGACAAAGGCACGGAACGGTCTCGAAGTGCAGACCGCGCGCGGTCGAACCGAGATAGTCCGTACGACCAAGTACCGGCCGAGCCGCCGCGGAGGCAAGGGCAGAGAGATCCTAAAGAGAGGCAAGCTGGTGTCGTGCCGTTTCGATCCCGTGGAGATTCGGATCGACGCGACAGCCGAAGAGGAGCCTGAGCCGACGGACGGGACGAAGGCCACGAATGATGAGCAGACTGAATTGGGCTTCTGAGTGACGATGCTGGAAACGACTGATGGTCTATAGCGCTAAAGACATCACGGTCCTCGAAGGCCTGGAACCGGTACGGCGGCGACCCGGCATGTACATCGGCGGCACCGGCAAAGGCGGATTGCACCACTTGCTGTGGGAGGTGGTCGACAACGCGGTCGACGAAGCGATGAACGGATTCGCGTCCTCGATCGTCGTGAGCTTGCACGAAGATGGCCAGAGCTGCTCGGTGGAGGACAACGGTCGAGGGATTCCGGTCGATCGACACAAGAAGGAAGGGAAGAGTGCTCTGGAAGTGATCCTCACCACGCTCCACGCGGGTGGGAAGTTCGATCGAAACAACTACCTTACGTCAGGCGGACTGCACGGTGTGGGTGCGAGCGTCGTCAACGCTTTGAGCGCGGAGTTGCGGGTCGAGGTGCGTCGGGACGGGCGCCGTTTCACGCAGGAGTATCGGCGTGGCGAGCCGAGGGGACCGGTGAAAGCGGCCGGAGCGGTTCGAGGCACCGGAACGACCTTCTTCTTCCGCCCAGATCCCCAGATCTTCGCGAGCCGCGACTTCGACGCCGGGCTCATTGCGGATCACCTCGAGATCAAGACGTACTTGAACAAGGGCCTCCGCATTGTCTTCAAAGACCGGCGGACCGGCGAGTCTCACGAGTATCGCCACGACAATGGTGTCGCTGAGCTAGTGGGCAGCCTTGTAGAAAAGGGCGGGGGCCGCCCCGTTCATCCAGAGCCTTTCGTGTGGGAAGCGAGCCAGATAGGAGACGACGGCCACGGAATCAATCGCGTCGAGATCGCCCTGATATGGATCGAAGATGTTCAAACCGATGTGCGCAGTTATGTGAATGGAATCCCGACCGTT
>CAZFNT010000268.1:0-2469 GCA_964520315.1 uncultured Gemmatimonadota bacterium | reverse complement strand
GAGACCCACGAGCTGATCCCTCGTGGATTGACATTGACACCCGATGACTTTCGGGAAGGGCTCACCGGTGTCGTAAGTATGTTTCTGTTGGAACCGCAGTTCCAAGGGCAAACTAAAGAGAAGCTCAACAACCCCGAGATCCGGGGCCTCCTCACGGGGGCCATAGGGCGCCAGCTCGAGCAGCACCTTCACAACCGCCCGACCATGGGCGAGGCGGTGGCTACTCGGGCCATCTACGCGGCGCGCGCGCGTGCCGCGAGCAGGGCCGCGGCCAAGACCGCCCGCAAGAAGCCAACGGTCAGCCACCGGCTCAATCTGCCCGGCAAGCTCGCCGACTGCTCCTCCACCGACCCGACCGAGTGCGAGCTCTTCCTCGTTGAAGGGGACTCCGCCGGCGGAAGCGCCAAGCAGGGGCGCGATCGCCGCGTTCAGGCGATACTTCCCCTGCGCGGCAAGGTGTTGAACAGCGAGCAGGCCACGAGGGCCAGAGTCATGGCCAACAAGGAGCTCGGAGACATCTTCAAGGCGCTCGGCTGCGGGATTGGAGATCAGTTCGATGCGCGGCGCCTGCGATACCACAGGGTCATCTTGCTCATGGATGCCGACTCCGACGGTCATCACATCTCCACGCTTCTGCTGGGATTTTTCTATCGCTACCTACGCCCCATGATCGACGGCGGACATGTTTTCTTGGCCCAACCGCCCCTCTATCGAGTCAAGCTCGGCAAAGAGACCGCGTGGGCTCTGACGGACTCCGAACTCGACACGATTGTCTCCGGTGCGCCCGCCAACGTGAGGCCGCAAATCAGCCGCTTCAAGGGCCTGGGGGAGATGGATCCGGATGTACTCTTCGAGACCACGCTCGACCCGGTTCGTCGTCGCATCCTGCGCGTCTGGATCGACGACGAGGACCGCCTGGTGACCGAGTCCACCATGGCCGGGTTGCTCGGAAAGGATGCCCGCGTTCGCTACGAGTTCATCATGGCGAATGCGACGAGCGTTGGAGATCTGGATCTGTAGGCGCGATGGGAGAGAGCTCGACATTCCGACGGGCAGAAACGCTTCTTCGAGAGAGCGGGCGATGCCCCGGTGAAAACAGTCGACTCGCGCGATTGATCGCGCTTTTCCTCGATTCTCCCGCACCCGCCGATCCGATCGGGCTCTATCCGAACTTCGATGCGCACAGGGAAAGGGCGCGTTCCGCATTGGCCGAAGGCGGTGGGGAGTCGCTAGAGGACGCCTTCTTGCTCCTTTACGCGCATCTGCACGGTCATGAAGCTCCCTATACTGCCGACGAACGTCATCGAGTCGATCGTAGCGGCGGCTACTGGTGCCATGCCGGCGGCCTGTCTCCGGTGCTGAAAGCCAGATCGTTCGTTCGACCCGACACCGTGTCGGCTGATTTCGGCGCCGGAAACGGCCTGCAGGGGCTTCTGATTCAGAAGCTCTACCCGCACCGAAAGACGATACAGGTCGAGATCTCTGGACGCATGATCGAGTCGGGGCGTGCCCTCCAAGCATGGCTCGGGATCGATCCAAATCGCGTCGACTGGGTGCACGCCGATCTAGTCGATACTCAGTTCCCCCAGCCCTTGCCCGATTTTCTATATCTCTACCGCCCGGTTCGTCCAATTGGCCCAGGTCGCGACTTCTATGAGCGGCTAGCGATAGCGCTCGAGCGAGCCGACGGGCCCATCGTGATCTTCAGCATCGCCGACTGTCTACGTTCTTTTCTCTCGCGTCGCTTCGCAGTCGTCCACTCAGATGGACATCTAACCTGCCACGAGCGGCAGTGACGGAAGGGCGCTCTGTAGCATAGACTTGACGCCATCATGAGAATCGTCTCCGACGTATCGGTCGCCATGAACGGATCGGTGATTTCGCCCGGAAGTGTACTCTACGCCTCGGGCAACGCCGCTACTCCTCGCACCCTGCTTCGCCACCTGGCGAGGGATCTGTCGATCACGGAGATCGATCTCTACAGCGTGCTGCTCCTCGGCGAGGATTTGGAGGGGCTCTTCTCCACAGAGCGCTGCCAGACTCTGACCCATCGAGTGATCTTCAACGGCGCGCTCTCCAAAGAAGCGGTCAACCGCGGTTCCGCAAAGTATCACCCCCTTCATCTCTCCGAGATTCCAAGGCACCTCACCCGCGCGGGTGGAGTCGATGCTGTCCTGATCTCAGTGAGCGGCCCCGACCCGGGGGGCAATTACAGCCTTGGGACGACAGTCGAGGCGGTATTGCCGGCGATCGAGCTCGCCAGAGCCAAGGGGGGAACCATCATCGCCGAGCGGAACGCTCGCATGCCCTTCGTGCTCGGATCCACGATTCCGGAATCGTATATCGACTTACTGATCGAATCCGACTACGCGCTCCCAGCCAGCCCGGTGCGCGAACCGGACGACCGAGCCGTCAAGATCGCGGAGATCATTGCCGAGGAGGAGGAGGACAACGTGGAGGATGAGGAGG
>CAZFNT010000267.1:0-6109 GCA_964520315.1 uncultured Gemmatimonadota bacterium | reverse complement strand
GGGATGCGAGGTGGCACGTTTGTTTCGTTCCGGACCCTTGGGTTGCAGTTCTCAGCGCACTCCCACCTTGCGGATGACCTTGCGCAGGATGTCGGCCCTTCCGACTACTCCCACGAGACGACCGTCCCGCACGACGGGAATACGACGGATATTCCTGTGAACGAGGATATGTGCGATCTCGGTGATCGGGGTCTCCTCGTCCACGCAGACCGCTTCGCGGTTCATGATGTCGCCGACCGAGATGTCTTCCTGGACGATCAATCGATCGACAATCTTCTCGCAGGTCGCGTAGAAGTCGATCGCCCCGAAAAACTCCTGGAGCTTCGACATCCCGACCGAAAGCACGTCCTTCTCGCTGACAACGCCGATCACCCGGCTCTCTTCGTCGATCACCGGCATTCCCGAGATGTTGTGCTCGGCCAGGCGGTTCGCCATGACGCGAACCGGAACATCGGGCCCGACGGAGATCACCTTCGTCACCATCACATCGCGCGCGCAGTGAGAAGCGTTCAGGGTGATATCGGTGCGTCGGATCGTTTCCACCAAGGCATCGACATCGGGCGCACGGACCAGACGCTCGGTCATGCCGTCGATGTGCAGCAGCTCGGATATGGCGGCGAGCGTATCGATGTAGCTCTTCGTCACGTCGAGGGGTGTCACGAAGAGAAAGACCAGATGGGCCGGCTCCGCGGTTCCCCAGTCGACCCCCTCGGGCGAAACACCGAGCACCAGATAGAGGCGGTCGGTCAGATCGGTGCGAGCGTGGGGAAAGGCGACCCGCCGGCCCAGAGCCGTGGTTCCGGTTCTCTCCCGCGCCTCGATCGCATCGACGAGGGCATCGCGCTCGCCAAGCCCGGTCTTGGAGACCAGAAGATCGACGAGTTCACGAATCGCCTCTCCACGCCGGTTTGACCGGAGGGGGTGGCGGACCATGCGGCGATCGAAGAGCTCGAAGAGTCTCATGCTCGTTCTATTGGGCCGTCGGCCTGCGAGCCCCGGCCAACACAAGAGGGTGAAAGGGAATCCGGCCTAGCGGCGCCGCATTGGCGCCGCCAGTCCGTCATCATGATCGGCCGCCAACCCTCAGGCAACACCCATTTGCGTCACCAGATCGGGCAGCTCCGATGGAAGCACCGCGACCGCCACCCCGGCGGCCTCGAGCGCATCGACCTTGGCCGCCGCGGTTCCAGAGCCTCCCGAAATGATCGCGCCGGCGTGCCCCATCCTCTTTCCTGGCGGTGCCGCCCGACCGGCGATGTAGGCCGCCACCGGCTTGGTCATCCGTTCCGCGATGAATGCGGCGGCGCGCTCCTCTTCGTCTCCACCGATCTCGCCGATCATCACGACCGCATTGGTCTTCTCGTCGCGCTCGAAAGCGTCTAGGCAATCGATGAAGCTGGTTCCCGCGACAGGATCGCCACCGATGCCGATGCAGGTGGACTGCCCGATGCCCCCCTGCGTGAGCGCGTGGACCACCTCATAGGTCAACGTGCCGGATCGCGAGACCACTCCGACCGACCCGGGCTCACAGATAGAGCCGGGGATGATCCCGACCTTGCACTCCCCGGGCGTGATCGCGCCGGGGCAGTTCGGGCCGATCAAGCGAGTCGACCGGCCACGCAGAAAGTTGTAGACCTTCAACATGTCGTTGATCGGCACACCCTCGGTGATGCAGACCACCAACTCGATCCCGGCGAGCGTTGCCTCGAGGATGGCGTCGGCCGCGAAAGGAGCCGGCACGTAGATGACCGACGTGTTGGCGCCGGTCTCGCCGATCCCTTCGGCCACCGAGTTGAACACCGGCACTCCGCGTACCTCGTGCCCGCCCTTGCCCGGGGTGACTCCCGCCACGACCCGACCGCCGTAGTCCACCATCTGTTCGGTGTGAAACGCACCGTCGCGTCCCGTGATCCCTTGAACCAGGACCTTCGTGTTCTCGTCTATGAAAATCGCCACTGTCGAATCTCCATTCCCCGCGAACGCCCTCTATATCGAAGCGCCGCGGGCTCGATCTGGACCCGCGCTGCGGATCAGCCCCGTCCGAGCTCGATCGCCCTCTTGATCACGCCGTCCATCGTCAACTCGGTCACGACATCGACCTCGCCGAGGATTTCGCGCGCCTCCGCTTCGTTGGTTCCGGTCAAACGGATGACAACGGGAACGCCGATCTCGGTGCTCTTGAACACCTGTGCGAGACCTCGCGCAACGTCGTCGCAACGGGTGATCCCTCCGAAGATGTTGAAGAGGATCACCTTCACGTTCGGATCGCGAAGGATGATCTCCATGGCGGTCAGCACCTTCTCGGGATTGCTCGATCCACCGATGTCGAGGAAGTTCGCGGCCTTTCCACCAAAGTGTTCGATCACGTCGAGCGTCGACATGGCGAGGCCCGCGCCGTTGACGACGCAGCCCACTTCTCCATCGAGCTTGTGGAAAGCGAGACCCGCGTCGCGCGCCTTCGTGTCGGCCGCATCTTCGGCAGCCAAATCGCGAAGCTGCTCGATCTCCGGGTGACGGACAAGGCCGTTGTCGTCCACCGAGATCTTCGCATCGAGGGCGATCAGCTCGCCCCCCTCAGTGACGATCAGGGGGTTGATCTCGGCCAGAGTGCAGTCGTTCTCGAAGAAGGTATCGGCCAGCTTCGACAGGAGCGAGCCCGCGGCCTTGGCCAGCTTCGGATCGTGCCCATAAAGGTGAAAACCGAGGCGCCGCGCCTGGCCCGCGGTCAGGCCCAAGGCAGGCTCGATCGGCTCCTTCAGGATCGCATCCGCATTGGTGGCCGCCACCTCTTCGATGTCGATCCCGCCTTCGGAGCTCACCATCACGACGGCCTTGCGGGCGGAACGGTCGTGGGTGATCCCGACATAGGCTTCACTCGCGATATCGGCCGCCTCGACGACCAGCACAACCCCGACGACGTGGTCCTTGATCCTCATTCCCAGGATCTTGTCGGCGTTCTCGCGGGCTTCCTCGGGAGTCTTCGAGAACTTGACCCCTCCGGCCTTGCCTCGCCCGCCGGTATGGACCTGGGCCTTGACCACCACCGGGCCTCCGACCCGCCGTGCGATCGCCTCGACCTCGTCGGAACTGCGAGCGATCTCCCCCTTGAGGATCGGGATCCCGCTCAGCGCGAACAGCTCTTTTGCTTGATACTCGTGAATGTCCATCCAAGGGCTCCTCGGGCGGTTGCGCCCGAATACAACTTGCTTGTGCATATCTACTGCCGAGCGCCCGTCACGGATGATTTCGCGCTGGCGGAAAGGAACGAGCCGGAGATCTCACTCCGGGAGAATACGGGTTCCGTCCTCCCCCTTCCACGCTCGCGGCAGAGCGGCGAACGAAGTAATCAGCGCCTCTTGTCCCCCGTGCTTCAAAAACTCCACGACGCCCTGGATCTTGGGGCCCATGCTCCCCGGCGGAAACTCACCATCGGCCAAATACCTCTCGGCCTGAGCCGCCGTCAGTCGGTCGAGGGGCTTGGGCGAAGGCGAGCCGAAGCCGAGCACGACCTTGTTCACCGCCGTCAGGATCACCAGACGATCGGCTCCGATCTCGCGCGCCAGTAGAGCCGAGGCGAGGTCTTTGTCGATCACGGCATCGACGCCGTCGAGCTCCCCGCGCTCCGTCTCGATCACGGGGATACCACCGCCACCACAGGCGATGACGATCTGCCCATCGTCCATCAGCCGGCGAATCGCCGGTGCCTCGACAATCCGAACCGGCGTCGGCGAAGGAACGAGACGGCGGTAGCCCTTACGATCGTCGCCGCTCACCGCCCATCCATGATCGCGGAGCTGATCGGCCGCCTCGGCATCGCAAAGCGACCCGACCGGCTTGGTGGGAGCCCCCATCGCGGGATCGTCCTCAGCCACGACGACCTGAGTCACGATTGCGCTGACAGGTCGCTCGAGCCCCTCTTGCCGCAGCCAGTTCCGAACGATCTGCGTGATCATGTAGCCGATACTGCCCTGAGTGTCGGCGACCAGCACCCCGAGCGGCCGAGGCGGCACGCGGCCACGGGCGATCTCCATGCGTTGGAGCGCCGTTCCGACCTGCGGGCCGTTGCCGTGCGTGATCGCCACACCGGCGCCGGAAGTGAGCAGCTCCCGAATGCCTCTGATCGCCATTCGCGCATGGTAGAACTGCTCGTGGATCTCCCCGGTGTCGTCCGGCCCCGTGATCGCGTTGCCGCCGAACGCGACGACGATTGTTTCACGGCTGTCTGTCATCGGCGTGAGAATCCTGCCGGAAGGGGAGTGCGGGCGTCGGACCGAGGAAACAAGAAGTGTACCGAGGCCGGGGCTCCCTGGTCAAGATCGGCGTGGCCGGCCTGGCGCTTCGGCGTAAGGCTGGGCGCGGATCCGCTTCGCCGCGCCGCTACGAGGCACGGCAGGGCCGCGTGAAGTTGAGATCGACGACGGCAGGGTCGGGTGAAGTTGGGAGTTTCAGCCGGTTGCGGTCGGTTAGGTCTCGTAAGTCGTTGTATGTGAGTCGGCGGAACCGCCGATTCGCCGCGAAACGCAATTTCGGCCCGGGCTGGTGTGGCGACTTTCAACTTCGCGCCGGTCTGCCGTCGCCGCTTTCAACTTCACCCAGGCCTGGCGCCGGGCGCTGTCAACTTCAAACGGGCCTGGTGCGACGGCGATCGGTTTCGCGCCGGCCCGCACCCGGCTCCGCTCAACCGCTGAGCGAAGCGACTGACGTTTCGATATAGCAGCGGGATCCCCGGGGGGACCGCGCACTGAGGGGCGGGCGGCCGTCCATCCAAGGGTCGGCGAAGGAATGGCTCCCCGGGTTTGCGCCCAGATGTGCCATGGATCCGCCCGATCGGCGAGCTCCGAAATCCGCGAAATAGCCGACTATTCCTGTGGTTTCGGAACCCGGCGATCGACCAGATCTGCGGCACATCTGGGCGCCAAAACAGCAAGTTATTCTTGCGCGGACCCTTAGCTCGATCCGAACCCTCGGATGCCATTGCCGGACCACGAGCAAGATCGATGCACACAGATGCGCGGAGGCCTTGCGAGCCGGGTGGGGCGAGCCGAGCTTCCTCGCTGCCGAGGTGCTCGCAGGGCGGGAGCTTCGCCTCCGAACGGAGCCACCGCGGGCATGCCTGGCCGAGAATGACGGCTACCCGCCCGCCAGCGCGGTCCTCCCAGGAATCTCAGGGCTGTGTCGAAATGGCTGTGGCCGGGAGATGCCGGCGCGTAGGAAAGGTCCGCGGCCGCGCTATGATCGAAGCTCCTCGCTCGCCCCCCACTCCCACAATCCACCACCTACTACCGAGGCCCGAAATGGGCGCACCCGCCTCCCCACCGATCACGCCCGAACAGCTCCTTCGCCACGACAAACCCGCGCCGCGCTACACGAGCTACCCGACCGCGGCCTCGTTCCACGGCGACATCGGTGCGGTGGAGTACGAGTCGCGCTTGAGGATGGTGGCCGAGCGACCCTCCGAGCCGCTGACGCTCTACATTCATCTGCCCTTCTGCGATACGAAGTGCACTTTTTGCGGCTGCACGATGGTCGTGAGCCGCGACCCCGAAAAGATGGGGATCTACACGACCCACCTCGAGTCTGAGATCGCGACGGTCTCGGGGCTCCTCGGGGATCGGCGCGCAGTGGCGCAGCTCCATCTCGGTGGGGGCACGCCAAATCACCTTCCTGAGAATCAGATCGAGCGCCTGATGGGTCTGGTGCGGGAGCGATTCGATCTGGCGGCCGATGCCGAGGTTTCGCTCGAGGTCGATCCTCGTGTCGGGTCGGCGAAGCAGGTCCATAGGCTTCGCGGACTGGGCTTCAACCGCGTGAGCTTCGGCGTGCAGGATTTCGATCCCGAGGTGCAGAGTGCGATCAATCGTAAACAAGAAGCATCGGCCGGGGTCGAGTGCTTCGAGGCGGCGCGGGCGGCCGGATTCGGTGGAATCAACGTCGATCTCGTCTACGGACTGCCCGGGCAGACGCGGTTGCGTTTTGGCCGAACAGTCGAAAGGCTGCTCGATCTGCGCCCCGACCGAATCGCTGTCTTCAGTTTCGCCTACGTGCCCTGGCTCAGACCGCATCAGCGAGCGATCCCGGCCGAATCGCTGCCGGAGCCGATCGAAAAACT
>CAZFNT010000266.1:0-6120 GCA_964520315.1 uncultured Gemmatimonadota bacterium | reverse complement strand
GGGACATAATGACTACAATAATGCCTATCAATCCATAGTAACGAGTGCCTTTCCTGAGTTCTCTTGGCTAGTGAGATTAGTGTACCCAATTGCGCCCAATAAGAGAGAACGTGTCATAGGCCCAATGTCACACCGCTGGTTCTGGAGGCTGAGAAGAGGCCAGTTCTACGACGGGTTGCAGAAGCTCAAGGTGGCCAGGCTCGATGAGAAGCGTTTCGCACAATATGATGACATGATACTAGGTAAGTTCGCGGATAACTTGCAAGACGTTTTGACGATGGTAACTGGGTGTGGGATCCCAGTTGTTCTGATAACTCCGATTGGCAATTTGGAGGCAAGGCCATTTGGGCCCTGCAGAGTGATCGACGAGTTCTTTGAACTTGGGACGGCGGCGGACGAGTACGAGGGGCGAATCGAGAACCTCACCATGGCTAGAGATGCCGAGGTGTTTACGTTTGATGTTAGAGCAAGGTCCGACCTGAACGAGTATCTGAGGACCATAGACATGGATCGAGTGTTTTTGCTTGATCTAGAGATGGGGCTAAGAGACGTAGCGTTCGAGTTCAGCGATGAGGATTTCTTGGACTACTTTCATCTGAGGGAGAGGACGCATAAGTTGATTGCTGAGAGATTAATCGATCTAATCGACCGGGATTTGTAGCTTCTTGGACCGCCCCCCGTTTTCTTGTAGACACCTCACCCATGGGGATAGGTGGGAATGTCCACCTCCAGGCGACCCCAAAGGGCGTCTTGAGGGTGGCTTGCTCGCCAAGGGGGGCAGGATAGCTTTGCCGCGGTGGAATACTGTCGTGGTGCTCGGGTCAGACCATTAGAAACACCAGGGGCGCAGCGAAGGAACCGACATTGACCACGAGGGACAGAGCGAGAAGCGTCCGCCTGGATGGCGTGCCTCTCGCACGTCGCTGAAACCATGGCGTCTGGCAGAGGCGCCCAAGGGCAATGGTTTCGGCCCAGACGATGAGCAACTCCGCCCCGATGATCACGGCGGCCACGAGCGCGGCCGGTGGAGCCCCGCCACCCGCCGTCACCAGCCACAGGAGCGCGATCGCAGGCACCACGATCGCGATGTAGGTCGCGAGGGTCACGAGCGGCCAGACCAGGGCGAAGCGAAAGGCGCGGTATCCCAGCAGGCCGAGCACCAGGGCGATCACAGGGGGCTCCACCATCAGACCCATCGCGTTGTGCTCGTGGCCCAGGGCGACGGGGTTCGCGGCTGCTGGAGACGAGACGCAGACCGCCGCCAGAGCTACCGCGATCGGTAGGAGGCCGATTCGCGGCGGACTGGTGCTCGAAGTGCTCATGCGGGTAGTAGGGTCGCCATGCTCCTTTGTTCCACCGGCGGCATGGCCCTGACCGAGGGCGACCTCCTGGGTTGTTTCGATCTCGCCATCGACTCCAGCCGCGCTCGAGGCGCCGAATAGGGGGCTTGTTCGGTGCGCGCTCCGACGAGTTCACCATTCACTCCATGCGAGGAGCTCGTGCTCTCTCCGAGAAGCGGGGAGGGGCGCGCTGAGCTCCCCCCTTCTGAAGTCGGCAGGGCGGGAAGTTCGCTCGGCGCGGAGCCGCTGGGCACGCCTGGCTCGGAGGGACGGCCGCCGGCCCGCCAGTGCGCGGTCCTCCCGGAGGGTCTCTCGGCCATGTCGAAACGTCAGGCAGCGCTCACCCGACCTCGAGCCTCGACGAGGCCCGACGGTAGACTGAGCGCTTTTCCTCTCCTCCCTTTCGGAGATCCCCGCAATGCCCCACCGAGAGCTGGCACTCGCCCTCTCCGAAGAGGACTTTTCGCGCCTGGTCGAGCTGGCGACCCGCAGATTCCGGGCGGAGCTCTTTCGTGTGACCGGCATCCAGAAGGCCACCAAGCGGCTGATCGACCCTCGCCGGCGACGCCTGGCCTCCGTGTCGAGGCTGCGAAACTGGCTCGGGGAAGACGATCAACAGCGGAACGAAGTGGCGTTTCGGCTGGAATACGATGTGCTCGCGGGCAAGCTGCGCCCCCTGATCGTCGATTTTCTCGATCTGCACGACATGCCACACGAAGAGGGGCTCACCGACGATTTGGCCAAGTTGAACGAGCTCTCGGTCGAAGAGCTGAAGTCGGCCGTGGAGAAGCTCTCGGCCACGCACCCTCCCGCCGATGTCGCCCTCTATCTCTTCTTCACCGCGGGCGATCCCGATTTCAAAGCGCTGGCCGGCCGCCTGGCCGAGATGCCCGAGCTGCGAGAGGCGTTGGCGCAATGAGGTGGATGCTGCCGGCACTCGTCGTGGCGTTGACCTTCGGCGCTTGCGACAAGAACACGCGCGAGTTCGGCGCGCCCGCGGCGCCCGAAGCACACGAATCGCACGGTGGGGAGGTCGCCGTCGATCCCCATACGGGTCTGCGCCCTTCCGCGTCACCGACCGCTGCGATCTGGACTGCGTCATGTGCGGCCAGGCGGAACGGCGGCGGGGTGAGGGTAGGGGGCGAGGCGAGCTCGTCGCCGCCGATCTCGATCACTGCTTGCGCAACCGAAGCCGGTCGAGAGGGGGACGGGCCTACGTTTGGGGCGGCGAGCCGCTGCTCCATCCCGATCTCGAAGGGTTGCTAGCGGTGCTCCATCGGCGGGGATTTCGGGTCGTCTTGGGCACTTCGGGATCGTGTCTGGCGGAGTGCGATTGGGCACATGCGCCGGTGGACGAGTGGATCGTCTCGATCGATGGGCCGCCGCGCATCCACGATCGAATCCGCCGCTCCACCGGCCTCTTCGACCGCGTCATGGCCGGGGTGCGGGCGCTGCGCGCGGCGGGTCGCTCCATCATCGCGGCCAACCTGACGATCAGCGAGCTCAACTGCGGCCACATCGAAGAGACAGCCCGCGCCCTAGACGCGGCCGGATTCCACAAGATCACCCTGCAGCTTCCGACATTCACGACCGGCGAGAGCGGTGCCCTCTACGAGGCCGCGATCGCTCGGGCCCTCGGCAGGGGCACGCCCGCCAGCCATTGGAGGCACTTCCAGCGCTCATATTTCGGCATTGCGCCCGAGCTCCTGGCGGAGCAGGTCGAGGCCACGCTTGCTCTGCTGCCGGAGCGGGTTCGGATGATTCCCTACCGTCTGAAGAGCGCGGCAGAGCTTCGGCGCTACTTCGCCGATCCTTTGGCCGCGGTTGGCCGCAAACGCGGTCGCTGTCTCGCCTTGGGCGAGGAGATCTCGATCGAGCCCGATGGTTCGATCGTCGCCTGCCCCGATTTTCCCGACGCCGAACTCGGCCATATCAGCGAAGCGCCTTGGCCGCATCCCTGGAAGACCGATAAGATGGCGCGGCTGCGCGAGGCATATCGATCCACAGACTTTGGGGTTTGCGCGCGCTGCTGCCGGTTTTTCTGACACATCTGGCGCCGTTGACCGCGGCGGCACGAGCTTTCCATACGAGGCCGATCACAGCAGGAAGTTGGTGAAGGATGCGCTCCAAACGGCCACCCGGCTCTCGGCTCTTCGACTTCAACGACGAGCGCGCGGCCATCATCGCCGATGTCGAGCGCCGGGTCATGAGCTCGGTATCGGAGACCGACGATCGAGGCAGCCTCGAGTTCCTGCTCAACGACGCTGTGTTCAACGAGGTCGCCCGCTACGAGCGCGTGAAGACAAGGCACGGAAGGCGGCAGCTCGCCCGATGGCTCGCCCTGCGGCGCCCGCCTGTCACCGACGACCGAACCAGACGGATGACCCGAGATGTCACCCTGCAGGGGCCTGGGGGGTGGTAGTCGTGGATCTCGGCCTGGAGGGATTCGACGGTGATCAGAGTCCGGAGGACGCGCCTGTCTCCCATACGCTGACGCTCGAGCAGAGGGCTCTCCGGCCAACGCGATCCCTTCTCCCGTCTTTCTCCTTGTCGATGACGATTGCGGTGCATAGCTTGGTGGGCACTCTGCTCAAGTCATCCCCACCCTGAACCCACCTCATTCACCAAATCGCGCAGCGAAACGGCGCAGGTGCGTGCATGGCCGGCACTTCACGTGCCTGGCGCGCGGATGCGAAGTTTCACCCACGTCGCACAAGCGACAAGTGCGGGAAGCGCCGGCCACGTGAGGACATGCGTCGTTGCAGTAGCGAGTTGGTGAACAAGGTGGGCTGAACCTGGGTCCGCCGTTCGAGCGCCGAGCGTGGACCCGCAAGATCGTGTCACACCGTGCCAATCGCAGCGTCAGCAATCCGCAGCTCACTCAGCTATGGGCGCGGATCAGCAGGTGCGAGCGCAGGCGGGTGACCTGCCGAAAAGCCCTTGACGCCGGTGGCGATCGGCGGATCGAGGCCAACCCTGCGGATCGTACCTGCGCCCCCACGCAAGGCGCGGCCGACAAACTCGATCCGACGGAGGAATCATGAAGGCTCCCCTACTCTTCCTGGTCATCTTCGCATTGGCTCTCGCCGGTTGTGAGCGTGGACCGCAAGCACCTTACGAACCGGATGAGCAGGTCGTCATCCAAGGGACTTTTGTAGATGGGATTGGGGATCCACTGGAGTCACAGTGGGTGGGTTTCTGGATCAACAGTCCGGAGAGCTTCTTCACCAACCACTTTGGCTTGGATCCCGAGGAGAACACCCAATGTGACGAGAACGGCCACTTCGAGGAGGATTTCATGGGCGAAAACCTGATGGACGCGCTGGGTGCGACATTCAAGGTCGGTGTCATGAACTACGACCCCTCGTGGCCCGATACGATTCCCCACGTGCTGGCCAGCTTCTTCCCTCTCGATACGGAGATCGAGGTGCCGGAGCTCGCGCTCTGGGACGGCAATCCCTCGAGTGCGGTCGTCGGGCCCGAAGTGACCTTCAGCTGGGATCCAATCCTCCACGAGCTGATGTCCCCGGATCGCTACACATTCCGCGTGAAGGCCACCCAGGACGGCCCCGGCTACAACATGTGGGTCGAAGACGTCGGCGACCAGACATCGATCACCCTCCCGACCTACGCATTGCCGGAGAACTTCGTTCGCAAATGGCACGTCGTCGCCCACTACGAAGCGGCCAGCGACCAGGACTTCGGTTTCGACTTCATTACCCGGCCGGATGATCCCATCGTGCCGGATGCCCCGCTGCAATTGCTGTCGCTTGGGAGCAACTGCCACGCGGAGGCCTTTGCCCAACCGTTCACCAAGGGCACGGACGGCAAATGGGGACCTTGGCCGACCTTCTGCGTGGTCCTGGTCGCGGCCAATGTGAGCTGGGTCTATGTGGATCTCGGCGAGACCAATACAGTGGAAGCCTGGGTCGCTTACGGGCTGACCATCACCGGAAACCCCGAGACTCCCGGTTTCAGCCTGTTCGTTTCGGACGACACCGGAGACTGGGGTGAATCGGTGGCGGAAAACGATCAGCGCAACGGCTACTTCGTCCTGGATGGCTTCTCGGCGCAAGGTCGCTACGTGAAGCTGCAGGCAAGAGACGAGAACGTCGGCATCACCGGCTTCAGAGAGGTCTGCGTGTTCGGGCCGGAATAGGTGGGCGAAGTCCTCGGGCGACCCTGTTGCTTGGTCGATCTGAATACCGAACTCCATCCGGGAGTATGCTCGTCATCCTCAGCAACAACACGGCAGGAGATGACGGATCGGCGATCACGGCTTATCAGTCGTCCTACCCGGTTCTCCGAAACACCATCCTCTGGGGCAACGGTCCAGATCCGCTCTTCGTCGGCGGAGACGCCTCCATCACCGCCATCTACTGCAACATAGAGGGCGGCTGGCCCGGTGACGGTAAAATCGGCAGCGATCCACTCTTCGCCGATCGCTACCACGGTTTCGAGCATCTGCTCAGCGCGGACTCACCCTGCATCGATTCGGGCGATCCAGCAATTCTGGACGCCGTCTACGATACAGATCCCCGCTGGCCTGGCGGCCATGTAGACGGCCCACGCTCCGATATGGGCATGTACGGCGGGATAGGGAATTGGTTGTGGTTGCAGTAAAGGCCCGGAAAGAAATGGACGTGTCAGATCGCGCCCAGATTTGGTGTGGATCTGGTCGATCGGCGAGCTCCGAAACCGGAGGAATGGCAACGCCCTTTTTGTGAAGCCAGAACGCCACGCAGCCAGCGATCGCCCGGATCGAGGCGCTGATGAAATA
>CAZFNT010000265.1:2350-6129 GCA_964520315.1 uncultured Gemmatimonadota bacterium | reverse complement strand
AGCGCGACCCAGGTCGAGGCCGCGTGGACCAGAGATTCTGAATGTGCGTCAGGATCCTCCCCTCCGTACAGGGCATGATCGGAGAAGAGATCGAAGCCCTGTGCCAGCCCGGTCCGATGAGAGATGTTGCTGGCAACGAAAGCTGCAGTGGAATAGCCCTCGCTCTTCAGGATCTCCGCCAGGGTGAGATGGCTGGCAGGGAGGGAGTCCACCACAGTCATGAGACCGTGCGCGCGGGGATAGAGCCCCGTCATCAGAGAGGCGAGAGATGGGGTGGTGCGAGGAATGGTGGTATAGGCCTCGTCGAAGAGAAGGCCTTCCGCCGCCAGCCGGTCGATCGCGGGGCTGGTGGACCGCGCGTATCCGTAGCAGCCGAGGTGATCGGGGCGGAGCGTGTCGACGGTGATCAGCACCAGGGGCGGGCGCGTCCGACCGTGTGAATCGAGAGAAACGAGACGCGGGTTTGCCCAGACCGCGAGATCACCCGAATCGTCGCCCGGGGCCATGCCTGGCGGAGAGGAAGAGGTACGAAACGCGAGAGAGACTTGCTCCCCGGCGAAGGGGGCGAGTGAGACGGAGGCATCCACCCAGCCTCGGTCGTCGAGAGAGGAAGAGGGATCCAGGTGGCGCTCGAAGACGCGGATGCTCTGCCCGGCGCGGACGGCTTCCACCGTGAACGATGCGCCGTCACCGGGTGAATCCCACACCGATTCCTCGATACCCACCGCAAAGCGAAGGAGGGCCTGATCAGGAATCCGGAGGGTCGCGACGTATTCGGAGGGCGGCCGAGCCTGGATCGCCCGGCGGAACTCGCCGCCGATCGGAACGAGGCCGATCTCTGGCAGGAGCTGGTTCGGAACGGCTTCGCCCGAGCCGACATCGGGGGCGGCTTCCGATCGGCGGCGCGCGCTTCCGCCCAGCTCGACCAGCCGAAGATCATCGAACTGAACTGCGCCCGCGGCTCCCTCCGTGCCACGAAAACCGGCGTCGATGCGGATCATGCGGGTGCGAGGACCTGTCTCGAACTCGTAGTGCAAGGGCACCCAATCTTCCCCGCCCCCCCGATGCGGGTAGATATCGCGATGCCACAGCACTGGATCGTCGAAATCGAGGTTGTCGCTTCGCAAGTAATCGAACTCCCCGAGATCGAAGTTGCAGAAGGCGGCCGAATCCCGGGACTCGAGATGCTCCACACGAAGGAACCCCTCCAGCGCATATCGAGTCGACGGTCGAACCGAGACGTGGACCTGCGCGGCGGGGTCCCCATCCTCGGAGCTGAGCCGAAATCCGTGGCTACCGGTGCGGGCCGAGGTGGCGCTCACGCCTCCCTGATCGCGCTCTCGATGGGTCCAGCCTTGCGGATCTCCGCGTTCGAAATCCCAGACCGCGACGGGGAAAGGAGCCGGCTCCTGGAGGCCGGCTATCGGCTCGGGTCTCGGCACTGCGGTCAAGGGACCCGCCGGGTCCAGAAGATCGACGGAGCCCGCCGGGTCTTCACACGCGGACAAACACAGTAGCGCGAGGACCGTGAGGGGCCACGGAGGAGTCGGGTGCATGCGATCCAGTCTGCCCCACGCTGAACGAGCCAGTCGTGGCGCGGGTCGGAAGTATAGCGCCGAGCGCGAGCTCAGCCGTCGCCCAGGTAGCCGAGACCGCGCAAGGCCTTCTCCGTCTTCTCGTCGAGATCGACGACCGGCGGCGTTTCAACCCGGTGGAGCTGCCTCAATCTCCTCCACCGCTCCTCCGCCGAGGCCATTGCACGTCCGAACTCCTCGAATTCCGGCAGCCCCGCCGCGGCGAGGTCGTTGCGCTCCAGCGGATCGGCGACCAGGTCGTAGAAGGCGGTCGGGGCCGGCCGCCGAAATGCTTCGATCAGCTCCTCGGGCGGCACATTGGCGTCGAAGCGCTTGAATTTGCGGGTGCGCATCGTCGTGTAGATCGGTGAGATCGCGCTGGGCGCGAACCAGGCCGCGAACACCGGCTCCTCGTCGATCGGTGCGGCGCCGAGGAGCGCGGCCGCGACCGATCGCCCCTCGAGAGACACCGGAGACTCGACATCGACGAGGTCGAGCAATGTGGAAGCCAACTGGTCGAGAGAGAAGGACTCCACGATCCGCCGCCCTGCCGGTTCGCCCCCGGGGAGCCTCACGATCAGCGGGATGCGGATGACCTCGTCGTAGGTATCGCGGTGACCGGCCGCGTCGTGGTCCATGAACGATTCGCCGTGGTCGGAGGTCACGACGACGATCGCGCGATCGAATACGGCGGTGCGCCGCAAGAGGTCGATCAACCGGCCGAGCTCCCGGTCGGCGCCCGTGACGCCAGCGTCATACGCTCTGCGCAGCACGCGCAGGTCCTGCGTCTCGTGCGCCAGGTGGGCGGATTGTGCGCCGATGTACTCTTGCTTCCGCGCGGTCGACGCCTCGGACTGGCCGAACCACTCCTCGTCGGGCATCTCCGCCGCGGCGATGATCGGCTCGCGGAACACACCCCGGTAGTCGCCCAGCACCTCGTTCAGCAGGTCCAGCGGCACCCGGTAGGGCAGGTGGGCGCGATAGGTGTGGGCGAATAGGAAGTAGGGCCGGTCGGCGTGCTCCGCGAGGAAGCGCTCGATGTCCGGCAGCTTACCTGGCAGTCCGGTGTAGTCGTCCCGGTAGAGATCGAATCCGCGGTCGAAACCCCGCTGGGGCACCAGCTGGACACCGTCGGTAAACCCCGCCGTGGCGTACCCGGCCGCCCGCAGCGTCTCGGCCAGGGTCGGCAGGGGCGCGGGAATGGCCCGCATCCGGTCCTGCCTCCCCATGTCCACGCCGTGGACGAAGGGCGAGAAGCCGGTCAGCATCGACGCGTGAGAGGGAGCGGTGTGGTGAGATGTCGCGATGGCGTTGTCGAAGCGGATCGCGCCGTCGCCGAAGGCCGCCATCTCCGGTGTGGCCAGACGCCGCCCGCCGAAGCCGGTGACCGAGTCGCGCCGAACTGTGTCGAGGGAGATCAGCACGATCGGCGCCCGCGCGTAAGGGGCCCCCGCCCGCTGGCAGCCACCGATCAGTAGAGGGGCCATTAGCAGCGCCGCCCGTATCCGGCGGCCGCGGCTCGAGCCGGCGGGTGGCGATCGACGGAGCTGGGGAGACATCACCGAGGGACCTTATCAGGCGCTCCGGGAGGCCAGCAAGGCGCCGCCATGCCCACAATCCGCCACCTACGCTCAAAACTGAGGGAGACCACCTTGACCCTCATCGCTGGTCATCGTTTGCAGCGAAGGGCATGATCATCTCTCTCGTTCGCCCGAGGGCCCACGAATTGCACCATGGAATCCGGCGGCGGATCTCGGACCTCGCCCCCTTGCGCCAAGACCGAAAGCCTCATTCAATGGCCCCGTCCCCTACCCCCCTCTCTCCGGCCGACCACCGATCGGATCGTGTCCATTGAACGTCCTCTTCATCCTCAAGGAATCGATCATGAAGGAGCGGCACGGGGTGATGTCCCTGAGCGCCGCCCTCAAGGAAGCCGGTCACCGGACTTGGATCATCCTGGCCTCCCGCCACACATCCGAGGCTCTGGACATCTTGATGGAAGAGTTTGCCCCGGCAGTGGTGGGCTACTCCGTCATGACCGGCGAACACGAGGCCATGCTGGCACTCAACCGCGCCCTCAAGTCGAGGCACGACTACCTCGCCGTCTTCGGCGGGCCCCACGCCACCTTCTCCGGCGCCGAGCTGATCCGGGAGGATGGGTGCGACGCCGTCTGCGTCGGTGAGGGAGACCTTAGCTTCCCCGAT
>CAZFNT010000265.1:367-2340 GCA_964520315.1 uncultured Gemmatimonadota bacterium | reverse complement strand
CGCCTGGAGGCAGGCGAGGCGTGGTGTGAGACGGACAACTTTCTTGTCAAGCGGAACGAGGAGATCGTCCAAAACCCCGTTCGGCCACTGGTCCAGGACCTGAACACGCTGCCCTGGCCCGATCGGGAGGCGATGTACGTGGCCGATCCCAATCTCCGCAACGAGGGCGCCAAGCAGTTCTTCACCTCCCGGGGTTGCCCGTATTCGTGCACCTACTGCTTCAACAAGGAGTACAACCGGCTCTACGCCAAACGGGGCAGGATCATGCGCTTCCGCACACCGGAGGATGTGGTCGCGGAGATCGAAGCGGCTCGGGAACGCTACCCCCTCTCCAAGATCATCATCGACGACGACGCTTTCCTCCCCAAACCCAAGGGGTGGCTCGAGCACTTCTCGGAGATCTACCGGCAGCGGATAGGCCTGCCCCTGGACTGCAACGCCCGGGCCAACGTCATCGACGACCGTGTGGCCGGGCTCCTGAAGGAGGCGGGGGTGACCTCCATCTGGCTGGGGATCGAAACAGGGAACGAAGAGATCGCCAACCGGGTCCTCCTGCGCAACCTCTCCTCCGAGCAGCTCTTCAGGGCCGGGACCGTCATCAAGAAGTACGGCATCCGCCTGGTCACCTATAACCTGGCCGGCCTGCCGGTCCCCGAGCCCTACCGGACAGACCTGGTCACGCTAGACTTCAACATACGCCTCCAGCCCGACTTCGCGCTCTGCTCCGTTCTCTACCCCTATCCGGGCACCGCCATCGAGCGGTACTCCCGCCGGGAGGGATTCCTCCAGGGCGAGGTCCCATTCATGGAGACCAATAAGCGGGTCTCCGTCCTCAGCTACGACGATCCCATGGAGAAGCGGCGCGTGGAGAACATCCACAAGCTCATGGGAATCATCGTCCGTTTCCCCTTCCTGCGCCGCTGGTGCGACCTGCTCTGCAACCTGCCCCTGACCTGGCTCTACGCGTCTGTCTTCTACTTGTGGTACGGCTATAACATCAAGTTCAAGATCTATCCATTCCGCTCGAAGCGGCGGGAGCTGGCCAAATACATGGGGTTGTGGTGGGGCTTCTCCCGCAAGAAGTGACGTTTCTCCGTGGTGCCGCCGGGCGGAGACTCCCTCGAACGAAGGAGGTCGAGCGAAGCCGGGGAGCGGGGTTGAGCCCGATCGCAGGCCACGCCTCGGCCCGCCTTTCTCCGACATCCGGCGCGGGCGCCGGGCTATGATCGGCCTATGAACTCGCTCGCGACCTCAGGTCACCGGAGCCGCGCGGCTGGTCGGCCTCGGCGTGTGCTGTTCGTTTTCAACTCCAACGAACACCTCGGCATCACCTGGCTCTCGGCGGTGCTCAAAGCCGCCGGCCACGAAGTGCGCCTCGCCTTCGACCCGCAGCCCTTCCTCGGCGAACCGCTCGTGAGCATCCCTGCCCTCGCGCGGCTACTCGACGGCACAGGCCACATCGTCGAGACCGCCCGGCGCTTCGAGCCCGACATCGTCTGCTACTCCTGCTACACGAGCAACTTTCGATGGATGCTCGCCGTCGCGTCGGCGATCAAGCGCTGCCTTCCTCGGGCGACAAATGTCTTTGGCGGGGTCCACGTTCTCGCAGCGCCCGAGGTGGTGATGACCCACCCGCAGGTCGACGCCATCGTGCTCGGCGAGGCCTTCGACGCGCTTGCCGAGCTGGTCGCCCTGACCGAGGGGGGAAAGGTCCCGCCCGGAATCCCCAACGTATGGACTCGCGAGGGCGGCCGCGTGTCGCGCAGCCCGATCCGCCCCTATGCCGACGACCTCGACAGCTTGCCGATCCGCGACTTCGATCTCTTCTACGAACAGGTGCCGGCCATGGAGGAGAACTACCTCACCATGGCGTCGCTCGGCTGCCCGTACTCCTGCTCCTTCTGCTCCGTGGATGCTTATCACCGAGTGTATCGCGAGATCGGCGATCGACGCCGTGTGCGGCGGCGCGGGGT
>CAZFNT010000265.1:0-357 GCA_964520315.1 uncultured Gemmatimonadota bacterium | reverse complement strand
CCACATGATGGAGGAGCTGCGCTTGGTCAAGGCGCGAGGCCGGGTGCAGCAGATCAGCTTCATGGATGCGGTTTTCACGACCGATCGCTCTTGGCTGAAACGCTTCCTCGAGGCTTATCGGCGCGAGATCGCGCTGCCTTTCTGGTGCTACACCTATCCGGGATCGATCGATCTGGAGATGGCCCGCGAGATGGCGGAGGCGGGGTGTTGGATGATCACCCTCGGGGTGCAGTCGGGGAGCTCGCGGATTCGCCGCCTCCGCATGAATCGGGTGGAATCGGACCAACGGATCGAGGACGCGGCCGGTGCCATACGGGGCGCCGGAATCCGCCTCGCGGTGGACAAGATCGTCGGCTC
>CAZFNT010000264.1:0-6142 GCA_964520315.1 uncultured Gemmatimonadota bacterium | reverse complement strand
CAAGGGCTATCAAGGAACCTCAGGCCGAGTTTACCGAATTTCATGTGATTGTCGTGCCAACAAGTGCCCGATAAGTTTGCGGTCGGTTCATCACTGACGCACTCAGGAGACGCTGAAAGAGCAGTCCACGCGACGCTGAGTTTCGACGATTGAACCGGAATTCGAATTCCGCCAGATAGAGGGGCAAATGCTTTCGAGATACTGCACCTTGGTAGGTCGTGAGGAGGATGCGGTGGAGTAGGGAGAATACTCGATGAGCCCCCGGTAGAATTTCGTGAGCCCGTTGCTCGGCCTTCGCGACATTTGTTGGAATGTGCTCGTATCCACCGTCCTGCGCCGGCTTTCTGTAGCTGAGCCAATCATCGGTGAGAAGTGTGGATCCGGGCGCGACACTACTCGCCAAGAATTCTCTGAACGAGGCCGCGGACCCGTCAGGCAGCGAAGAGAGTCGCACACGGCCGAAGCCTCGTTCTTCTTTCGGGACTTCGATAGCGGCCGCAACAAGACTCTTCTTTCCACCCACGTGGGGCCGTCCAATCACGCCTGGCTGAGGGCCTCCCACCCAAGTCTCGTCCATCTCCACAAAACCGCTGAGCCTTGTGATCACCCGATCCCCGGTCGCACCCCGCAACTTTTGCAACCAGCTCCAGGCGGTCGGATACGAAACCCCCAGCTGCCGCTTCAGGTCCATCGCAGAGATCCCCTGTTTGCTCACCACAAAGAGAAACATTGCGGCGAACCACAGCCGAAGCGGCTTCTTACTCGAGTGCATCACCGTGCCGGAGGTCAGCGAGGTCTGCCGGCCGCAGAGCGTGCACTCGTCCAAGCGCCGCCCCGACAAATACCAAGAGTCAGTGCCACCACACGTTGGATCCGAACAAAGAAACCCATCTGGGTACTTCCACCGACGCAGGACTTCTACGCAACGCGCCTCGTCGGAAAAATAGTCCATGAATTCTGGCAGTGTCCCTGGAAGCGAATCATCGCGGGGGAGCACAACAGCCTGTTCGCTCATAGCCGGGTCCTCCTTCTCCAGCCACTCTACCAGATTCGCGAAAGTTTCCCTGAGGAATGTTGATAGCCCTTGGAGCGGCTACCTGCATCGCAGACGATGATTGGAGTTCTGTCGGTAGGGAGCTCGTGGCGCTTGGTGCGAATCTGATCGTAGGGCAGTGATAACCACCGTTCGGAGCCGAATCTCTCTATGTAGGGGGTGGCCTCTTTGGCATGCCGAACGTCCAAGACCGTCCATCTCGGTTCGATTGATGGGTCTTCAAGCCAGTCCAGGAATCGCCTCGTATCCACGGCACGTAGCCTTTTCGCGCAGATATTGTCTGCAACATGCGCGGCGGCGTCGGTGGCTTCGTCCAGCTCCTCGATGCGGGGCCAGGCGAGCTCGCGTGCGCGCCGGGCCGCGCTCTCGCCGATGCACCAGGCGACGACTTCGGTGTTCCATCCTCGCGCATGTCGCTCTTCTTCGAGCGAATCGACTTCATTGGCGCTTTGGAGCACAGCGCCCGTCAGCGGCAGTGCGGAGAGAACAATGCGGGCCGCGTCGGTTACGGGCAGCGGGACTACTACCACTTCGGCTCCCTCGATCTCGAGATGGGCCGTCAGTTCACGCATCGGTTCGGGAATGACCAGACGCTGGCCCTGCAGCGGCCGGCTTCCGAACCAGTCTAGCTTGTCCGCGTGTTTGACCGTCGGCCCGACGACGAAGAGGCCCGGCGGACGGATGCCATGGCTGGCGACGGCACGAGGCAGCTCTCGTATCGGCGATCGCACGACTCGCTGTCGCGATGTCGTACCTCTTTCGATCATCGCTGATGGCGTCTCGGGATCCATGCCAGCCGAGAGCAGCTCTTCGACTATTCCTTCGATCCGGGTCACGCCCATATAGCCCACGATTGTCGCGTGCCGATCAGAGGCCAGCAGATCCCAGCGCGCTTGGGGTCCCGACGATTTCAGCGCTTCGTGGGCCGTCACCAAGGTCACCCTCACCGCTTCGTTGCGGCTCGTAACAGGAATACCGGCATATGCGGGAACGGCAACGCCGGCCGTGACGCTCGGGACGATTTCGAAGGGCACGCCGGCCTCTACTAGAACGAGAGCTTCCTCGCCTCCTCGCCCGAACACCACGGGATCGCCTCCCTTGAGGCGAACCACTCGCTTACCTTCGAGCGCGAGGCGAACGAGCAGCGCATTCGTCTCACTCTGCGGTACCGGATGATAGGTAGCCGCCTTGCCGACACAATGAATCTCGACGCCGGATGGAAGATCGCAAGGGAGCGCCGTCGCTGCCAGTCGATCGTACACGATAGCATCGGCGGCGAGTAGACGCTGCCGCGCGCGAATCGTCAAGAGGCCGGGATCGCCCGGACCAGCTCCCACCAATGACACCAGTCCCGGCATTCCTCTCGGCTTTTGGGCCCAGCCAGGCGATCGCCGGGGCCGGCCGTCTCCATCGCGGCCTTTGCCATCGACCGCCAGAAGCTCACGCTCATCGTCTTCTCCAAGGACACTTACAGTCAGCCTGTTCCAGTTCACCGTCTCCCGGAAGAAGCGGTCGAAGCAACCCTCTTCCTCCGCCTTCGAGAGCTCCGATTCTCGAACCAGACTACGGAACCTGCCGGCGGATTCCATCCACTCCGCCCATTCCGGTCCAAAGCGCCTCTCGAGCAACTGGCGCAGCCTTCTGACAACAAAAGGCGCCTCGCCCGCGGAGGCGATTGCCAGCTGCATGGCCCCTCTTTGCACGCGGGCGGGGAGCTGGAATGTGCAGCGTTCGGGATCATCGGCAACGTTGACCCAGATCCCTGCCGAGCGAGCATCATCGAAAACGCGCTGGTTCACAGCGCGGTCATTCGTTGCGGCGAACACGAGCTCGTAGCCCGCAGCCTCTCCCCGGTCGTAGGTTCTCTTTTCGAGATCGATTGCGCCGCCCTGCGCGAGTGCCTCGAGGGCGGCCATCGGCGCCGGCGCGATGACCGTGACCTTGGCGCCATCGGCGACGAGCCCGTCGACCTTGCGCAAGGCCACGCCTCCGCCCCCGACGACCAGGCAGCTGTGGCCTTTCAGGCCGAGCATGACGGGATACACGGTTTCTCTCCTCGAGCTACTTGATCTCTCGTTCCGCACGTGCGGAGAGCGATATCTTGTGGAGCACCGTCAGAATCGTGCCCCCAATTGCGTAGACGCCCAGTCCGATGAGCGCCTCGGGCAGCGTCGGCCAGTACTCCGTCACAGCGCCGAGAGGCGAGGGAACGAAGCCGCCGACCACCATTCCAAGGCCCTTGTCGATCCAGATGCCCGCGACTATGGCAAAACAGGCGAGAATCAGTGTGTTCTCTCGCCTGCGCATTGTGGGATTGAGCAGAAGCAACGCCGCGGCGACGCTCAAGAACTGTGCGGTCCACATCCATGGAACTAGGGCGGATTTGCCATGGAGCCCAGTGAAAAGGTACTGGAAGTGGTGCAGGTGCTCCAGTATGTCACCATAGAGAACGGTGAAGACCTCCATCGCAACGAAGAAGAGATTCGCCAGCAAAGCGTAGAGCACAATGAGGCTGAGTCTATGGATGGCCTTCTCGCCGGCATCGAAGCCGGTCAGCTTGCGCAGGGCGAAGCAGAGGAGGATCAGAAGGGCCGGACCGGAAGCGAAAGCTGACGCCAAGAAACGTGGCGCCAGAATCGCCGTCATCCAGAAGGAACGCGCGCCGAGTCCCGCATAGAGAAAAGCGGTTACCGTGTGAATGCTCAACGCCCAAGGAATCGAAAGCACAATGATGGGGCGGATCCACGCCGCGGGCTGGACGCCTTGTATCTCGGCGCGGAAGGTCACTCTGGAGATGACGACATTCAGCACCAGATAGCCGAAGAGCACGGTCATGTCCCAGAACATGAGCGAGTTCGGCGTGGGGAAAAGCGCAACGTTGAGTACTCGGGTCGGTTGCCCCATGTCCACGAATATGAAGAGCATGCACATGATGACCGCTGATATCGCCAGGAACTCGCCCAAGACAACGATTTTCCCGAATGCTTTGAAGTCATGCAGATAGTACGGCAACACGAGCACCACCGCCGAAGCGGCGACGCCGACCAGGAAGGTGAACTGCGAGATGTAGAAACCCCACGGCACGTCTCGGCTCAATCCGGTGATCGTCAGTCCGGCATTCAACTGATACAAGTAGCACGACAGCCCAGCCACGATCATCAGCGCCAGAACACCGAGCAAGGTCCAGTACCTGCGACTTCCAAAGAGTGCTTTCTCCAGCATCACTACCTCACAGCTTGTAAAGGACTTTCGGCCTGGTGCCCAACTCGGCCTTGCGACGAGCGACCAGTTGCGAACGCACCAGCTGATGGATTTCCGTTTCAGGATCCGAAAGATCGCCGAAAACCATCGCGCCGGCCTCCTCCTTGCACGCCTGGACGCAGGCCGGGATCTGGCCCCGCGCCAACCGCTCCGTGCAAAGCGTGCACTTCTCCACGACTCCCTTTGTTCGGGTCGGGTAGTCGCTACGAAACTCTTCGATGTACGGCCGCGGATCGCGCCAATTGAAGCTCCTGGCGCCGTAGGGACAACCCGCGATGCAGTACCTGCGGCCAATGCATCGATGCTGGTCCATCATGACGATGCCATCATCACGCTTCCATGTGGCCTGAGTAGGGCAGACACGAACGCAGGGCGGATTGTCGCAGTGATTGCACATGATCGGGATCGCCCGATGGCGTATTTCATCTCCCGTATCCTCGCTCACGCGGTGACGGAAGACTAGTTCCAGGGGCTCCTTCCAGATCCATTTGACTTCTTCGTCGCCACCGCCGAAGTCCGGAACATTGTGTGCTCCATGGCAAGCGCGCAGGCCGTGACTCCCGCTGTCTTGATGAAGCTCCGTCGGCTGGTTCTCATGGTCTAGTCTCCCGCCGGGTCGACGTGGCAATCCCAACAAGTCGGCTCTACGTCGACATAGTCGTGACACCTGTCGCAAGACGCTCGCCGGTCGGTGTGGCAACCAAGGCAGGTGCCAGTGAGGCTCATTTCATGGACCTCGCCATCGGTAGCACGGTATTGGCGCGTTCCGTGCCGAACCACGACGTTCCGCCACCGATTCAGGAGCTCCATATGAGAGGCACGCATGTAATCGGTGGATTCGACGGACTCGACTTGGTCGGCCGGCAGCTCTAGAGCAGGCATCTCGCCGCCTCTGCCCGAGGCTGCCGACATCCATACCGGAAGCGTCAAGAGAGCACAGAACGCGGCCAGACCGACGAGGATTTTCGGTCCGTCATACATCGCCGTTATCCTCTCCTTCGAGCGGTTCCAGGCGCAGGTTCATCGTTCGCTCCTTCTGGCCCTTCATGATCAGCGCGTTGCCAACCAGTTCGTGTATTCCAGTGACTTTGACTCCGGGCGACCAGTAGTCACATACGGTAGTCAATGTGGCTCGATCGATCGCGCACATCGCTGCGAGTTGGTTGACACCATGCCGGTCACGGACATGCCGCACGGCACTCCCTCTCGGAAGACCACCACGCAATCGCATCTCCATATTTTCGTCGGTTCCGAGGCCGGCGCCGCCGCCACAGCAGAAGGTCTTCTCTCGGATGGTGTCTTCCGGCATCTCGTAAAAGTGGTTACACACGTTCCTCAGAATGTAGCGTGGCTCTTCGAAGATGCCCATCGCACGAGCCGGGTTGCAGGAGTCGTGGAAAGTGACCTTGATGTTGTCGTTCGTGCTGGGATCGAGTGCCAACTTCCCATGCTTGATGAGATCGGCGGTGAACTCGGCAATGTGGATCATCCTGGTCGAGCCGGCGTGCTCGAAGCGAGTGCCGGTGATGGGAGAAGTCGGGATTTCCAAGAAGTCGGGAGGACCGTTCATCGTTCCCATGTACTGATTCAGCACGCGCCACATGTGGCCACATTCCCCACCGAGAATCCACTTCACTCCCAGCCGCTTGGCTTCAGCGTAGATCTTGGCATTGAGCTTCTTCATCATATCGTGCGAGGTGAAGAGCCCGAAGTTGCCACCATCAGAGGCATAGTTGCTGAATGTGTAATCGAGACCGAGCTCATGAAAGAGCATCATGTAGCCCATGCACGTAAAAGTCCCAGGCTCGGCCAGGAAGTCACCGGAAG
>CAZFNT010000263.1:2819-6154 GCA_964520315.1 uncultured Gemmatimonadota bacterium | reverse complement strand
GACAACGACTGTGAGATCACATTCGCGTCGATTGAGGGAGTGGCCGCCGAGCCATCCTGGGGCTACCTTTGCGGTAGAGATCCTGAAGAGGAGCGTATGCGGGTGCTGAAGGAGTACGATCTCTTTCGCAGACGCGACAAGGCTCTGTCGCCTGTCACGGCGGGGTCGAGAGTCGGCAAGGTGGTCGCGATCCCTTGGGCTCTGACCATGCTCTCCGAGCTTCCAAGGTGGCGACGATTCCTGGAGGAGCTCGGTGCCGAGGTCGTGTTGACCGGTGAGAGCGACCGAGCGGCGAAAGCTCGCGGCGCCGCGATCACCGGCGCGGAGTTCTGCTTTCCGATCAAAGTGGCGCACGGTCATCTGGCGAGAGCGATAGAGCTCGATGGAGTGGACTACATCTTTCTTCCCCATATCGTCGCTCAAGCCACGGCGACCGATCATACCAATAGCTACCTCTGTCCCTATGTTCAGAGCTCTCCCTGGGTCATGGGTTCGGCGCTGCGTGTCGCGGGGGCCGATTCGAGCCGGCTTTTGCGCCCGATCCTCGACCGGCGCCTTTCCGATAAGGAGCAGGCACGCGCACTTCACGAGGCTTTGGGCTCCGCCCTGGGCGTCGAGCTGGGCACCGTCGCGCGCGCTCTCGCGAAGGCCGACGATGCCCAACATCGCTTCGAGTCGAAGCTGTTGCGCGACGGTGCGAAGAGCCTGGCGGCGCTGCACGCGGGCCGGGCTCGGGATCCGGATAGCAGACCCGGAATCGTCATCGTCGGACGTCCGTACAACGTGGCCGATCCCGGTCTGAATCTCGACCTTCCACGCAAGATCGCGGAGCTGGGCTACCTGGTGTTCCCGATCGACGCGCTCCCCTTCGAGGCGGGTAGAATCGATCCTGCCTACCGCAACCTGTTTTGGGCCAACGGCCAACGGGTGCTCAGCGCCCTCTCGCAGGTGAAGGCGGACGATGATCTTTTCGCGATTTGCTTTACGAACTTCAATTGCGGCCCCGATTCGATACTGCTCAGCTATGCCGAGGAGATCATGGGCGAGAAGCCGATGCTCACGATCGAGCTCGACGAGCACGGCGCGGACGCGGGCTATCTCACACGAATCGAGGCCTTTCTCGATGTTGCGGAGGGCTGGCGTCCCCGGTGCGTCGGGCATCCGAATGGCGCCTTGGCGAATGCCAACGGAACGAGCGATTCTCTCAACGGCCGGCGTATCTACGTGCCGAACCTGCATCCTCTGATAGGGCGGCTCTTCGCTGCAGCGTTCAGAGGCGATGGGCACGATGCCGTCGCCATGCCGATCGAGACCCAGGCCGACCTCGAAACCGGGCAGCGACTGGCGCGTGGCGCGGAATGCCTGCCGCTCCGGACGACCATCGGCAGCTTCATCAACCTCGTCCGCGAGAACGGCGACAAGCCGAGCGTTCTCTTCATGCCGACCGCCACCGGACCGTGTCGCTTCGGTCAGTACGCGACTATCCATCGGCAGATTCTCGAGCGAGAGGGTGTCGACCATGCGGTCATCCTGTCCCCCTCGGCGGAGAACACCTACGCGGGGCTGAGCGACGAGCTGCGCAAGCGTCTCTGGGTCGCTATTCTCGTCTCGGATATGCTGTTCAAAATGGGGGCCCGCATTCGACCGTACGAGCTGCACAGCGGATCAACCGACGCTTTGCTGATTGACTGGACGGCGCGGGCCGTGGAGCGTTTCGAGCGACGCGATGAGCTGATCGATCTCGTAGCCTCCGCGGGCGCTGCCTTCGCTGCTCTACCCAGGCGGGATGAGCCGCGCCCAATCGTCGGAGTCGTCGGCGAGATCTATGTGCGCAACAACGCATTCACCAACGAAGATGTCGTGCGAACGATCGAAGATGCCGGGGGCGAGGCTTGGATGGCACCGGTTTCGGAGTGGATCCTCTACACAGCCACCGAGGAGATCCGAAAGATCGGTGCTCCTCTCGCCTCCCCCTCACAAATCCTAGCTCTTTCGAAGGCCCATCTCAAATACCGTTTCTTCCTCCGCCACGAGGCACGGTTCACGGAGGCTGCCGGCGAGCTTCTCGCTGATCGCCACGAGCCCCATATCGAGGAGATTCTGGCTGAAGGGCGGCGCTACCTTCCCTACAACACGGGTGGCGAATCGATTCTGAGTCTTGGGCGCGCCGCGCACTTCATTCGTGATGGCGCTGCGCTGGTGGTGAATGCGTCTCCATTCGGCTGCATGGCCGGCACGATATGCGCCGCCCTTTTCGGGCGTATGGAGGCGGAGTTGGGCGTTCCGGTCGTCAATCTCTTCTACGACGGCCACGGAGACGAGAACCGCAGGCTTCGGTCGTTCTTGGCGAATATCGGGCAGCCCGCCCATCAGCCGGCGTCAGAACAGCGTCGCCGAGTCGAAATGGAAGAGGTGTGATCGCAGCATCGGCGCGCGCATTCTGTCGCCGCCGGTGCTTCCCGCGGGGCGCGCGGCCGTCATCGCATCGACGCGCGAGAGGGCGCCGAGCGTGGATTCGTTGAAGCGGAGGTTATTGAGCGCCCGCACGATCCGTCCCTCTTCGACGAGAAAGGTGCCGTCTCTGGTCATGCCGGTCAGCAAGAGCTTCATCGGATCGACCGAACGAATATACCAGAGCTTGCTCACCAGGATGCCACGCTCGGTTGTCTCTATCAGGCTCCGGCGCGTCTCATCCCCTCCGCGCAGGGCCAACCCCTGAGGCCAGCCGGTGGGCTCGACACCGTGCTCCTTGGCCGTCCAACGATCGTGGAAGAAGCGAATGATCCGACCCGCATCGATCCAGACGCCTTGGTACGCGGGAATCCCATCCCAGTCGAAGGGGGCGGCGAGCAGATCGGGATCAGAAGGCCGGCTCTCCAGAAAGATGTTCTCACCCAGAAGGCGCTCGTCGAGCTTGTCCGAGAGGAATGTCGTGCCGGCATAAGTGTCTCTAGCGTTCCAGAACCAGAGCAGATAGCTGAGTAGCCCTACGACCGCACTCGGCTCGAGGAGCACGGTCCAATCACCTGCTTCGATTTCGCTTGGATTCACCGAAGCATGAGCCTTCTCGCAGGCCTGGGTTGCGATCGAAGAGAAATCGATTCGGTCGATGTCGCGGTGGCCGTCTCCATCCCACCCTGTTCCGCCGCTTCCAGCGTCGGCCGTGCACGATGCTTCGGCTGCCGTGCTCGCGAAGTGCGAGCGCAATCCGTTCTTGCCGGCCAGCGTGAGAGACGAGGAGTGCCGCTCCACCGTTCCGGCCAATGTGCTCTGGTTGGCGCGCGCGATTTCGACCATCACTTTTGCCGCATCGGCGCGTTGCTCCGGACCGAAGC
>CAZFNT010000263.1:0-2809 GCA_964520315.1 uncultured Gemmatimonadota bacterium | reverse complement strand
CACGTGCCACGCGGGGAACTCCTCGTAGACCTGGGGGCCGAGCGAAGGCAGGGCCTCAGGATCTTCGGGAGAAACTCTGGCGATCGCCTCCGCTCTGCGTACGCAGTCGCGCACCGACGCTTCGT
This sequence comes from uncultured Gemmatimonadota bacterium, assembly GCA_964520315.1. Lineage (GTDB taxonomy): Bacteria. The sequence goes on along the minus strand of CAZFNT010000263.1, from coordinate 2,684 downwards.
CGATGGCTGTAGTCGAGGCCGATCCCTTCTTGCGGCCGAAATAGGCCGTCGCAGACACTCCCGCCCGCACGGTCTCGATGTTTTGCGTGATGGCGTTGTTCGCGAAGCGCGTTGTCGCGGACGACCGACTTCTGATCGAGAGCTCCAGATCGTCGGCCTTGCTCGATGAGATCGCCTCTTCGGCGATCGCGATGGCCAGCTTACGTTCGATCATGCCCTGCCTCCGGAATCCGATCCACCGACGCGAACCGCGCGAAAACGGGCGTGCGAAGCGCCGTGGGTCATCTGGCCGGCCTGGCTGGGCTCTCCCTTGCCGCAGTTCAGCACTCCGAATGGCTCCCAGTGAGCTCGATCGCATACGGCGTCGCACGACCCCCAAAACTCAGGCGTGATCCCCTGATAGATCACGTTCTTGAGCGGCCTGACCTTGCGGCCGTTCTCGATGAGCCAGAACATGTCGCCACCGAACTGAAAATTGTACCGCTTCTGGTCGATCGAGTAAGTCCCGCGACCGGCGATGTAGATGCCGCGTTTGGTGTCGCGTATCAGATCGTCCACATTCCCTTCCCCAGGCTCGAGGCCGATATTCGAGATCCTCACGATCGGGATCGACGACCACGAGTCGGCCCTGCACGAGCCCCGCGATCGACTCTCGTCGATCTCAGCGGCCACTTCGCGATTGGTCGAGTAACCGACGAAAACCCCGTCGCGGACGATCGGCCAGCGCTGGCACTCGTCGCCGTCGTCGTCGTAACCGATAGAGGCCAGCCCGACGGGCAGCACGTTGTCCGCCGTGATGGAAACGTGAGAGGAACCGTATTTCAGTTTGCCGAGCTGATCGGGAGTGAGGAACGAGGTGCCGGCGTAGTTCGCCTCGAATCCCAAGGCACGGTCGAGCTCGGATGGATGTCCAATAGTCTCGTGTAGGGTGAGGCAAAGATGCTGAGGGTCGAGAATCAGGTCGTATTTACCTTGCGGCCCTTCCGCGGCCTTCAGCTTTTGCGACGCTTCGCGGGCCAGACTCTCCGCCTGGCCAGGAAAGTCTGTTGCTAGTATATGCTCCCAGCCAGCGTGACGGGGACTCGCTTCGCAGTATCGAGATTGACTGTCGCCGTCTCCGACCGCTCGGGCCTCGAGATTGCCCCAAGTGCGCACGAGATCGGTTTCGATGCGGCTGCCTTCCGATGAGGCGAAATGCTGAATCCGGTGCCAGGCGCCCAGGTAGCTCTCGGCGACGGCTACGTCGGGGTGGGCGAGCAGAGTCTCGTGGGACGCGAGGAGCAGATCAGCCTTGGTGTCGAGCCCGACCACGAAGGGGTCTTGCTCTCGAGGAGAGCGGTAGATGTCGCGGTGAACCGGCTCCGGCACGAGCGAGACGGGCTCTTCGAGCAGCCCGGCGCTGGCCCGGGCGATTCGGGTGGCCAGAGCGGCGACCCGCTCGATCTCCGGCGGGGTGACGATCCCCGATGCCGCGAATCCCCAACCCCCTCGGACCAACACTCGGATTCCGAAGCCGTAAGAGGCGGAGTCCTCGACATGACCGACACGGCGGTCTCGCGCGTAGAGAGTCTGCGTGCGGTACCGGCCGAGGCGCACGTCGGAGTAGTCGGCACCGCTCTTTCGCGCGGCCCGAATGGCGGCGGCGCAAAGCTCTTCGGCGGAGAGCTCCGGGGGCGCGATCTCGGCGGCAGGCGCGTGTGAGTGCCCGCGCCCGTAACAACCTGGAAGCACGAGCCCGGCGCCGGTGACGCCCGCGACCCGCAGAAACTCGCGGCGTGGGATCCGCATGTAGCACTACTCCTCTCAAGATGAGAGGGTAGGATCCCACATTCCGCGCGATCAGCGGAACCGAGCATTCACCGAGTGCCGCCCCTCTGAAGGCGACACCCGGCGAATCGGTCAGACGGAACGTGCTGCTACTCGATCGCGAAGATATCGAGATGCGCGACGCTTCCGCCCGTGTCGCGGAAACCTTCAACGGTGGCGGTGGCGGCGAAGTCGTCCCAAACCACGCTGAAGGTGCCGACCACGATCGTGTAGTGGCCTGCGGGCAGATCGGTGACATTGAAGAACTCAGTGCCGGTCGGATTGGTCGTGCCGTTGTAGCCGTCGCCGTTCGTGGGCGAACCCTCGGCATCACCGTAGTCGAGGCGCGAGTCGAGGCCGGGATCGCCCCAGCTTCCGCTGTCGCCGTCGTCGTTGCAGCCGGCTAGAGTCAGTCCGAGAGGACCGTAGATGGCGACCTCGGTGTCAGCTTCACCCTCGGTCCAGAGCGTGAGGCCCAGGCCGCTGCCGGCGGTGATCGAATCGGTCAGTTCCATGAAGCCGACATAGGCCTCGGAGCCGTCATCGAAAGCCAGCGGCGCCGCAATCGACGTGCCTACGCCGACCGGACCCAGGTTGTAGAGGCTGACGGTGGCGGCGTTCGCGATCGAAGCCGCGCCTAATGCCGCGATCGCGGCCATTGCTGTTCTGTTCATTTCGATCCCCTTTTCCTCTCCTTCGAGAGGCTCAGGATGTTGGATAAGAAAGCACCATGTCGGACTATAACCTGACGAGACCGAGGTGATCAATGGAATGCCTGAGGTTTCGATATGGCCGCAAGCTCCCGAGAGCCCGCACGCGAGAAAGCGGGCGGGTCGAGGCCGGGGCGGCCTCTTGCTCGAGGCGCCGCATCAGTTGGT
>CAZFNT010000262.1:0-6173 GCA_964520315.1 uncultured Gemmatimonadota bacterium | reverse complement strand
CTCAGTCGGATCGGCCGAATCTGACCCAAATCTGGGCGCGATCTGACACGTTTGTCTCTTTCCGGACCCTAATTCGAGTTTCCGTTCACCTGGTACGGCATGCCCCATGAAGCGGCGGAGTAGTCGGTCAGATCGTCGAGCTCACCGAAGTCGTCGATGTTGTCGAAGACGCTCAGGAGGAAGATGTCGATATAGGTGAAGTACTGCCCGGGGTTGTTGGGTGCCGTGTACGACGAGCGAAACACCATTAGCTGCTCGGTTTCGTCGAAGACTTTCTGCTCCATGACCTGAACGTCTGAATCGAGCAGGTGCAGCAGCCCGAGCACGTCTTGGGTGTTGACCACTACCGTGATCGTGATCACGTCGTTCGGGAAAAAGTCGAGCACATTGGTGTCGAAGAACTCGTCGGCGTCGTCGAACATGACGGTCTTGTCGGCCCACGACACGAAGACCCGCTCGATCTTCGTCAAAAGATCGTCGGACTGGCCGTCATGTATCGTGATGCGATTGACAGCCCAACCATCGGAATCGCCGCCTTCCAGATCGACCAGGCGAGAGCTGGTGTGCGTGACGAAGGAGCGATTGTCGCTAGTGTCGTCGTCGCGGTCGATTATCAGTGTGCCGGATGCGCTTCGCGTCACTCTCACCGAAGCTCCGTCGTCATCCTCGCTCACTTCGTATGTTACGAGCGATCTGTCGAAGGTTCGGCCGAACGAACGAACGCCGAGATCGGGGAGTGAGATGCCTGAAGACCACTCGACGACATGGCCTTGGTAGCCGCTGTTGCTGACGACATCTCTGATCTCATCTTCGATGGCATCGCCGAATACGCTGTCGCCACAACCGGTCGAGAAGGCGACCAGAGAGACGACGATCAAGGGGGTGAGGGGATTTCGCGGGTTCATGGGATCACCTCATGTGCGTTTGTGAATCCCACAGGGGACTCGTGAGGGGAAGAGAAGTGAGGTAGGGGGGGCGCACGGTGCATCGCTCATGCCAGCATGACCACGTCGATCGGAGCGCCCTGGGCGCGCTGCTCTCAAGCCACTGTCTCGAAGCCGCTTAGGGCCCACTGCGCAAACGATGCACTGGCTGCGGCCGGCCTTGAGCTGTTCAGTGATTGAACAGAAATCGGCCCTTTCCGTGGCCTATCGCCGCTCAGCCCTGCTCAATCGCGGGGCAGCTCAAGTCGGGTTGAGCGCCTCCCGGTGCGCCTCCACGATGCGATCGATGTCGGCTTCGCTGTGCGCCGCCGACAGGAACCATGCCTCGTACCCCGAGGGTGGAAGGTAGACGCCCGCGCGCAGCATCGCCGCGTGGTAGCGACCGAAGCGCTCGTGGTCGGCCCTGGTCGCCGACTCGAGATCGCTCACCTCGTCTTCGGTGAAGAAGAGTGTAAGCATCGAGCCTACACGCTGGACACGGAACCCCGCGCCAGCGCCCGCGGCGGTTCTCAATCCATTCTCCAGCCGAGCGCCGAGCGTCTCCAATCGATCGAAGACTTCACCCTTGGCTAGGAGAGAAAGTGTCGCCGCCCCGGCGGCCATCGCGAGCGGATTCCCCGCCAGCGTGCCCGCTTGATAGACTGGCCCGCTCGGAGCCACCTGGTCCATCAGCTCAACCGCGCCCCCGTACGCGCCTACCGGCAGCCCACCACCGATCACCTTGCCCATCGTTGTCAGATCGGGCATGACATCGAAGCGTTCCTGGGCGCCGCCGGGGCCGACGCGAAACCCCGTCATTACCTCGTCGAAGATCAGCAGAGTCCCGGCCGCCCGTGTGGCGCCGCGCAAACGCTGCAAGTACCCGGGCGCTGGCGGCACAACGCCCATATTTCCGGCGATCGGCTCGAGAATCACGCAGGCGATCTCGCGAGTTCGCAACACTTGCTCTACGGCGGCGGCATCGTTGAAAGGAACGACTAGGGTTTCGGCCGCCAGCCCCGGCGGCACTCCGGGCGAGTCGGGCGTGCCGAGTGTCAGCGCCCCCGACCCGGCCGACACGAGAAAAGAATCGCCGTGGCCATGGTAATGCCCGGCCATCTTGACGATCTTGGTCCGCCCCGTCGCCGCCCGCGCCAGCCTAACGGCGCTCATCGTCGCCTCGGTGCCGCTGCAGACGAAGCGCACCTTTTCCAGCGAGGGCACGAGCGACACCACCATTCGCGCCAGCTCCAGCTCCTGGTGGCAAGGGGCGCCGAAGCTGGTCCCCTTCCGCGCCGTCCGAGCGATCGCCTCTACCACGACCGGGTGGGCGTGCCCGAGGATCAGCGGCCCCCATGACCCGACCAGGTCGATGTACTCGTTGCCGTCGACATCGAAAACCCGCGCACCCTCACCGCGCTCGATAAAGAGGGGAGAGCCGCCCACCGAGCGGAAGGCCCGCACCGGGCTGTTTACGCCACCGACGAGACACTTTTCGGCCTCGGCGAACAGCTCGCGCGACAAGTCGTGCATGAGAGGGTTGCTGGTTGTCATGGAATCGTCTCAGCGATCGTCCGAATAGTTCGGCGCTTCTCGGGTGATAGCGACATCGTGCGGGTGGCTCTCCACGAGCCCGGCCGATGTCATGCGAATGAAGCGAGTCTCTCGCTGAAACATCTCGATATCGCGGCAGCCCGTATAGCCCATCGAAGCTCGTAGCCCGCCCACGAGCTGAAAGAGTGTATCCGCCGCATGCCCCTTGTACGGAACCCGCCCCTCGATCCCCTCGGGCACCAGCTTTTTCGCACGACCCTCCTGGAAGTAACGATCGCTCGAACCCTGTTTCATAGCCGCGACCGAGCCCATCCCCCGGTACTCCTTGTAGGTCCGGCCTCGATAGAGGATCGTCTCGCCAGGGCTCTCCTCGCAGCCAGCCAGGATCGACCCGATCATCACCGAATCGGCACCTGCGGCGATCGCCTTGGCCACGTCGCCGGAATATTTGATGCCACCGTCGGCGATCAAAGGTACGCCGGCGTCCCGACAAACCGTCGCTGTATCGAGAATGGCGGTGATTTGCGGCACACCGACGCCGGCGACCACTCGCGTCGTGCAGATCGATCCGGGACCGATCCCGACCTTGAGCGCATCCACTCCGAGAGCGATCAGATCTCGCGCCGCCGCCGCGGTCGCCACATTTCCAGCGACGAGCTGAATCTCGGGGTGATCGGTTCGGATCTTCTCAGCGGCCTTCATCACACCGGCGGAATGGCCGTGCGCGGAATCGAGAACGAGGGCATCCACACCATGTTCGATCAGAGTGAGGGCACGCTCTTCCAGATCCCCGCCGACGCCGATCGCGGCACCGACGACGAGTCGGCCGAGCTCGTCCTTGCAGGCGTTGGGGTAGCGACGTTTTTTCTCGATGTCCTTGACAGTGATCAGCCCTTCGAGGCGCCGCCCGTCGCCGACCACCAACAGTTTCTCGATCTTGTTGCGATGGAGAAGCTCGCGCGCCTCGTCGAGCGTGGTGCCGACCGGCACGGTGATCAGATTCTTTGATGTCATCACCGCCGAGATCGGCCGGTCGAGATCGGTCTCGAAGCGCAGATCGCGGTTGGTCAAGATGCCGACGAGTTCGCCGCCCCTGGTGATCGGCACGCCGGAGATATGGAACTGCCCCATCACCTCGACCGCCCGCCGCAACGACTCATCGGGCGGCAGCGTCACCGGATCGACGATCATGCCGCTTTCGGAGCGCTTGACCCGGTCGATCGCCTGAGCCTGGTCCTCGATCCCGAGGTTCTTGTGGACGATCCCGATCCCCCCGGCGCGCGCCAGCGCGATCGCCATACGCGACTCGGTCACAGTATCCATGGCGGAGCTGCACAGCGGCACATTCAGGCGGATCGAGCGCGAAAAGCGCGTCGCGATCTCCACTTCGCTCGGCAGAACCGTCGAGCGCGCCGGCTGGAGCAGCACGTCGTCGAAGGTGAGGCCGAGCCGGATGATCTTGTCGGTCGACACGGGAGTCCTCGGGTTGCGGGGAAAGAGAGACGCTGATGGCGTTAGTGGGGGAGGCTACCGCGTCTCAGCGCTCTGGCGGAGCATTCGATGAGAATTCACGGGGGGGACGCACTGGGATCGCCGTCCGTGGCGGAGAGCCACGCATGCCCCGTCGCCGCGCGAGTGAAACGACCCCGGCACCGTACTCCTCGTTCGCCGCATTCCCCACCCCTGCTGACCTGCTTCCGATCAGGACGAAAGAGAGAGCTTGCTCAGATCGGCGCGAAAGCGCTTGAGCGCGGGGCATGCGCGCGCGACCATTTCGATATAGGCGATCTCGGCGATCGTCTTGCGCGCTCCGCGAGCATCATCGACGCCCCCGAGCCCATGTAGAGAACGACGCTATCAGCAGCCCGGGACCCCGCCGGGGCTACCGGATAGCCACGCCCTTTCCATCGAGCCCAGGTGCTCCTTTGGAAAGCCGTTCCATTGGGCGTCTTCGGTGGGCGCGCCAAGGACGTGAGCTCCGCCATCTTCTCGATCGCGCATCACGAAACGGATCGCTTCCGGCGGAATGAAATTGAGCAACTCCGCCGAGTGGGTCGCGATTACGACTTGCACCGGCTCCGGTCCGAGCTCGCCGCGGGTCAAGCGTTGGAGGAGCTCTCTCACTTCCGAAACCACAGGAATAGCAGGCTATTTCGCGGATTTCGGAACCCGCCGATCGGGCGGAGATGCGGTGCAGATGGGATGCAAACACGGGAGCTGTTTCTTCGCCGACCCTTGGGTTGGCGCGGGGATGCCGATTCCGAGGATCTCGGCCTCGGGGCGCTCACCGAATCGCTGTCTCCCTCAGGTTGGACAGGCGATGGCACGCAACATGCGAAAGATTCCTCATTGTTATGCGCGACCTTGCAGCGATATTCAAAGCCCTTTCGGACGAGACCAGGCTCGAGATCCTCGCTGTCTTGGATAGATTCGAAGAGCTCTGCGTATGCGATATCTTCGACCTTCTGGAGATCACCCAATCCAAGGCTTCCCGGCATCTTCGACATCTCGTTCAGGCCGGACTCGTGCAGGATCGCAGGGATGGAACGTGGGTACACTATCGCATTGTGTCGAATTCGGATGGTATCCAAAGCCATGTTGTGGACTTGGTGAGGACGCTGCTGCGGGAGCGCATCCCTCCGGATCTCGACAAGATGATCGGGGATTGGGTCGCTGAAGGGCGCGATCCGTGTTCGCCTTGCTGATCTGCCGCTATTTCTGACGGACGCCCATCATATGCCGCGCTCCTCTCTTCGGTCGATGCTCATCGCTCTCCCTTGCCAATTTGGCAAGGACGCCGTTGATCCCCGCCTGAATCGATGACATGCTGGCAATCGCCATGGGACTATGTTGCAGGATGCGCGGTAGCGACCACTCTGTCAGCCTTCCAGTCGTCCCCCCTTCTTTCGTGCCTCACACATCACCGGCGCCTCTGGTTGGGGCGCAATCCTCGGTGCGTTCTTTTCTGCGGCGCGTCGTGTCGGCGAGCGCCGCGGGCGGGCATGACTCATGCGTAGCCGGATATCCGGGTACTGAACCGACACATAGTCCGAACTAACTTGGGGCGAGAAGCCCGGTACAGGTCGACTTCTCGCCAGAGGAGACGGCCTCCATGCGACTACTGGCTATCGCGGCGATCATCGCACTTGCCCATTCCACATCACCTCAGGCATTCGGTGCCGAGGGTGGTCCGCTCGATGGGTTCAAGATCAAGGGCACCACATACTTCGATCTCTACGCGCCCGTGACCGAAGAGGGGCAGAGGACGAAAGGTGCGATCAGTGCTTTCGAGTTCCGTCGTGCCTACTTCACGGTCGAGCACAGCTTGAGCGACGAGTTCGCGGTTCGATTCAGAACCGACGCGAACCGCACAGCAGACGACAAGTTCCGCCCCTTCATCAAGCATCTTTATGTATCTTGGGCCGAACTCGTTCCCAATGCCAAGATCTACATCGGTATCTCCGGCACGCCGACTTGGTCCAGCTTCGCGGAGAAGTACTGGGGCTACCGTGGTGTCGACAAGACCATGCTCGATGGTTTCAAGGGCGTGACCGGTCAGAGCATTGACGTGACCTCAGCAGCAGCCGGCTTGGCGCTGAAGGGAACAGTAGCCGACAAGAAGGTCGGCTATCATGTCTTCTTCAGCAACGGTGAGGGGTATTCCCATCCCGAAGATGACAAGTATAAGAAGCTCAT
>CAZFNT010000261.1:4564-6209 GCA_964520315.1 uncultured Gemmatimonadota bacterium | reverse complement strand
GCGATGGCGCGGGTGGCGTCGCTCCCTTCGGTGGCGAGAGAGCGGTAGAAACGATCGATCAGTTGGACGGTTACACGATCTTCGACCGACCAGAACGACGCCACCACGGTCCGCGCGCCGGCTTGCGTAAAGGCGCGACTCAGACCGAGGATACCCTCGGCCCCCGAGAGCCGCCCGGCGGCGACATGGCATGCGGAGATCACGACCAAAGGGCCGCGCCGCAAGCCGATCTCGGCGATCTCGTACGACTGGAGCCAGGCATCTTCGGTGCTGCCTTCGCCCGCCGAGAGCACGACCCCCGCATACGAAGGGTCGTCTCCGTCCACCAGTCCGTGACAGCCCAGATGGATGATGTCCGCCTCGGGAGCGTGCCGGCGGTAGACCGCTTCGCGGGCTTGCTCCCGAAGGAACACGCGGGTCCCCGGGAAGCTCTCTTGCAGGTGGCGAACCTCGTCGGCCGTGCCGGGCAACCGCGGAAGACGCACCATCGAGTCGACCGAGCCCGCTCCCGCGAACTGTTCGTAGAGCGGGTCGCCCAACGCCAACACGGCCGGTTGTTCGTTCTGATCTCCGGGCGCGGCCACCAGAGCGGGATCGAGCAGCGTCGCCGAGGGACCGTAGGCGATCTCGAAGCGATCGGCCGCGTACTCCGGCGCGGCGAAACGGTCGATGCCGGCACCCGGGCTCCAACCTTCTTCACCGGGCATCCGCAGCACCAACATCTCGAAAGGGAGGCGATGGAGAGGGCCCGAGGGAACGATCAGAAGGCGCCGCACGCCTTCGAGATGCGGGAGTGCCTCATCGAGCACCCACCGCCCGAGCCTGCGCAGATCGCGGGGCAAGAGACGAAGAAGCCGGGGCGGATCGTGGACCAAGGGATCGATGGTCTTTCGCAAGAGCGCCCGCAGTTCCTCCAATCTGCAATCGAGAGTGATCGTGTGAATCGCTCGCTCCCGCACAATCCAAAGATGGACCGCATCGCCGGATACGAAGTACTCCAATAGCGCCACGTCCGCGGAGGCAACGACGCGCTCCTGAACTCGCGAGAGATCGAGTGGCTTCACGAGCCCTTCCTCGACCGCGTATCCGGGATCGGAGTGCGCCAGATCATCGAGAAGGCGGCCGTGTTCGCGACGCACTCGCTCCAACTCGGCCTCCAAATACTCCACCGTTCCCGCGCGAGGAGATAGAGACGATTTCTCCTCGATCAGTGCATCTTGCAGTGTACGCAGATGTAGCTCAAGACCCGTTCGCTTCTCGGTGACCGAGCTGGGAACGACCTCGATCCTCTGCTTGTTGCGCACCAACTCCAGCAACGATCGCGCCTTGGCTCGCTCAGCCATCTCGAATGCGGTCGTCGGATTGCCCGCATGCTCAAGCAGGAACGTGACAGCATTTTGAAAGAGTGGCAAGGATCGGTCCAAAACGCGAGATCGACGTGCGTCCGCCCCAATATCGCGCAGCCATGCTTCGACGCCGTCCACAGCTCGACGGTACTGCCGTTCCGCCTCGGCCAGATCGCCAATTTGTTGCAACGCTCGCGCATAAATATGCTGCGAATCGACTAGCGCCACGACATCGCCAACTTGCTCGAGGCATGCGCAAGCCCGCCGCGCCATCACGGCGGCGCGCCGAGAACGATCTG
>CAZFNT010000261.1:289-4554 GCA_964520315.1 uncultured Gemmatimonadota bacterium | reverse complement strand
GGCGACAGCTCGACCGAAGACCATTCCTTGAGAACGGTGCCTTCTCCTCTGGGATTCCCGATCTTCCGATAGAGAGCGAGCGCCTGACGAAAAAGCGCTCTAGCGCGCCGGACGTCCCCCATCTCCTGCTGCAAATTCGCCAGCGATGTCAGACTGCGGGCTTCTCCCGTGGCATTGCCCACGTCGCGGTGGATATCGTGCGCCTGTTCGAAAAGCTCCAGCGCGCGTCCGCTCCGGCCTTGCTCGCGAAAGTGGTCGGCGAGCTCATGCAGGGCCTCGGCCTCGCTGGTTCGGTCTCCCACTTCCCTGAAGATCGCCAGAGCGTCTTCGAAAAGGGGACCGGCGCGCTCGCTGTCACCGCTTTGCCGGTGCAGCTTCGCCAAGTTCTGGAGTGTGACGCCTTCGAATCTGCGGTGGCCAACCTCTCTCTGTATCGCCAGAGCCGACTCGAAAAGCTCTCGGGCGCGTGAAAAGCGACCTGCGTGATGCAGGTTCACCGCCAGATTGAGCAGGGTCGTTCCCTCGGTCCAACGATCGCCGATCTCGCGACATATTTCGACGGCGGTTTCGAGATGCTCTCGCGTTCGGGTCGAGTCCCCCATTCTCTGATCTATGATCGCCAGATTGCATAACGCGGCCGCCTCGCTACGTCTATTGAGCACTTCGCGGTGGATCTCGAGCGCTCGCTCGAGCTTCTCTCGGGTGCCTTTCGGATCGCCCTGCTCGTTGGAGAATGTCGCCAGACCGGCCATGGTCATCCCCTCCATACGACGATCGCCGACCGCTCGATGGATCGCGAGAGCCGATGTGAAGAGCTCGATCGCGGCGCTGGAGTTCCCGAGGATCCCGTTCAGATGGGCCAGCAACTGCGCGGCGTGGCCGAGAGTGCGTCGGTCCCAAGCGGTCGATGCCTCTACGATGGCCCGCCGAACGAAGCGCATGGCGTAGACCGGGCCGCGGGCGGACATGACACGTTGACCGAACACCAGATGCGCACGCGCCCGCTCCCTTCCGGAGCGGGCGCTCCGAACAACAGATGCGCGAATCTCTTCGAGATCGTCCGGGCGGCCGCGCAGAAGCCCGATGTGGACGTGCAGCAAGCGGGCTCTATGGGCGATAGCCGGGGGGGGCTCGCAGCGAAGAACCCAATCGACGACTTCGAGCGGACGCTCGGTGTGCTGCCGCGCGAAGGGCTCGCTGAGCGCCAGTGCGGCGTTCAGCGCGTTGCCGGGAGGGTTCGGGCGACCGAAAGAGGGGATGGCACGGTCCGCAAGCTCTGAACGCCAATCGGAAGAGCGAGTGATCGCGCGCGCGAGGCCCGCGAACAAGAACTCTTCGATCCGCTGCAGCGCTTCCCAGCGCATCATCACCTCGCGGAATCGCGCTTGCATGAGCTGCGCGCCCGGCTCCGGCAGCGAGAGGTCGGGATCGGAATCGATCGCCGCGCGAATCGGCTCCGGCACGCCGGGCCAGATGCCGCCCCCTTCTCGCGCTAGCCGCTGCACCCCCTCCGCGGCCCGAAGAGTCTCCTCGGCGACTTCGCCGAAGAGGGCGGGCTCCAACCCGGCCGGCTCTCGCTCCACCTGGGCCGCGAGCATTCCGGCGGAGTCGTGCTCCAAAAGCTGCTCCAGTCGCATGGTCTACGATACCCCATCCCGATCTCCGACCCTAAGGGTCGGCCACTTCACACCTCACCATTCCGGTCGATGGTCCGAAGAAGCCACTCCTACGAGGATCCGTTATGGTTGTAGGGTTCCGTCCCACATCTGGAGAGCCCCTTTGCCGATGCTTCGCACCCTCCTCGCCCTGGCGATTCTGGTCGCCGCCGCGGGCCCACCCGCGCCCGCCGCCGTGCTCAAGGTCCCATCGCCCTACCCGACCATCCAGGCGGCCATCGACGCCGCGGCCATCGTCGGCGACACCGTCGTGATCGACAGCGTGGCCTCCCCTTATATGGGGCCTGGCAATGTGAATCTATCGTTCCGCGGCAAAGATGTGGTCGTTCAGAGCATCGAACCTCTGAACCCTACTGTGCGCAACGCAACCGTAATCGACGCCGCCGACACTACGCGAATCGCCGCCATCGACGAGGGCGAAGGCCCGGGCGCGATGATGCGGGGCCTCTCTCTCAGACGCGGCGGCGGGCCGGGGCAGACCGGAGGGCCGCCCTTCGGGGGTGCGGTGGTTTGTATCGGCACGTCGCCGGTGTTCGAGAACTGCCGGTTCGCCGCCAGCAACACCCAAGGCGGTGGAGCGATCGCCAGCCGGGGCGGCGCGGCCGTCACTCTCGTCGATTGCCTCTTGGTGGGGAACTCGGCGATCACCGAGGGACCCGGAACGGGCAGAGGAGGAGCGGTCCACGTCACGCAGTCGTCCTCGGCGACGCTACGCGGATGCACCCTCTCGGGGAACTCGGCCAAGCTTAGCGGGGGAGCAGTCTACGGCGACAGTGCGAGTTCGCTGGTCGTCGTAAGATCGAAGATCCTCGGCAACCATGCCGGCGTGGACGGCGGTGGGGTCATCGGCATCGATCTCGCGAGACTCCGTCTCACGAGAACGGAGGTGAAGAACAACGTCGCGGATCGATTCGGTGGAGGCGTTCGAGTGCACTTCACGCCGAACACCCTCGTCACCGCGTGCGACATCGCCATGAATGAAGCAGGTGACACCGGCGGCGGGATCAACTTCTTCAACTCCCCCGGGACAGTGCGCTTCTCGGCCATCGTAGACAACGAAGCGGGCAAGGGCGGAGGAGGGATCCACCTCGGCCTTTCCGGCGCCACGATCCTCCGCTGCAAGGTCGAGCGAAACGAGGTCACATCGACTCTCATCGCCAACGGTGGCGGGATTCAGTGCACTGGCGGGCAACCGGTGGTGATCGCAACGCGCATCGGGCTCAACTCCGCCCAATCCGGTGGGGGTGTCGCAGCCTTGGCATCGGCGACTCCCTCCTTGGTCAACTGCATCATCGACTCGAACTCGGTTGCTCTGCTCGACGAGGCCGCGGGTGCCGGCGGCGGCATTCTGGCCGAAGACGCCTCCCCGAACATCCAACACTGCACGATCGTCGACAACCAATCGCAGACCGCCGGCGGTGCGCTCTACGTCGAGGGAGCAACGTCGGTCGCGACGGTCAACAACAGCATTCTCTGGGGCAACACCGGCAACGAAATCGATGTAGCCGCCGGTGTGGCGATCGTCGACTACACCGACATAGAGGGCGGGTTTCCGGGCATCGGCAATATCGACATCGTACCGGTCTGGCAGAGTCCGGCTCTTCCCGACTACAAATTCGTTCCGGATGTACTCTCCCTTACCATCGACGCCGCCGATCCCACCGATCCCGAAGACTCCATAAACTGGTGTGGCCTGGCCGATCTCGGGATCAACTTCTGGTGCACCTCTCCCGACACCAACACCTGCCTGCCCGACATGGGGGCATACGGCGGTCAGGACGGGGACTGGTGGGTGGCCGGCACTCCCGCCTTCCAGCTTCCACCTTGCGGCACCTTGGCGGCATCCGGGTTGGGCGACGGCGAGACGGCAAGAAACGAGTCGGGGCCGGCTATGTCCATCAACAACCCGAACTCGAAACCGAAAGTCGAATGGAACTAGCCGAGAGGCTCGAAAAGACGGACTGGGCTCAGGTCGGCGTTCAGCTCGTGGGCTACGCCGCCTACCTCGCCAGAAGCTACCGCTGGGGAGCGAGTCCGGCCGACACAATCGCTCTCGGTATGGCTGCCGAAGACGTGGCGTCACTCGCGATCCGCAAAGTGTGGTCCGGAGAGCGATGCTGGGTCCCCGAACAACAGCCCGAGCTGCTCCATTTTCTGAAAGGGGTCGTGAGAAGTGAGATGGGCCACCTCTACCGGCGCTCCGCGGCTCGGCACGAGATCCGCCACCCGACCGGGCCCGATGGCGCCGAGTCGGAAGAGATGTTGGCGATTCGCTCCGACGGCACGACCCAGAGCGTCGACCCGGAGGCCGAGCTTATTCGGAACGAAGAGCGCGCCCACGACAGGCAACGGATTCGAGATCTGCACGACGCGGTGCGCGACAAGCCGGAGCTTGCGATGATCATCGATGCGATCGGCCGAGGCTGTGGCGAGCGACCTCGCCACCTGGCCACCGAGCTGGATGTGAGCGTGCCGGAGATCAACAACCGCCTGAAGCGCCTGAGAAGAGCGGCAGTGCGAGTCGGGACGGGGGTGAGCGCATCATGAGCGAGCACAGACCTGCAATCGACGACCGCGAGCTGGCGAAAC
>CAZFNT010000261.1:0-279 GCA_964520315.1 uncultured Gemmatimonadota bacterium | reverse complement strand
GCTCTTGCCGAGACCGAACCGGAGGAGGAGCTCGACGCCGCAGCGGAGCTGCGAGCGGTCGGGCTAGATCCGGCCGAGGTCGGCGAGCGGATGAAGAGGGTGGCCATCCTGGCGAAGAGGAGCGCCCGCGCGGCGGAGATCCGGGCATGCATCGAGGGCTGGATCGACGATCTGATCGACGGAATCGGCGATTGGCTCACACCGGTGCCGGCCGCCGCGGTGCTACGCGGTGGGTCATCGGGATCCGCGCACCAGGCCGATCCGCGCCTCGAAGAGGCC
>CAZFNT010000260.1:3843-6217 GCA_964520315.1 uncultured Gemmatimonadota bacterium | reverse complement strand
ATCGTCCCCCTCGACGAGCACGGTGTAGATACCGGTGATGCTGCCCTCGGAGGCTGTCCCGGCCCGCTCCAGGATCTTCGGAATGAAGCTGAAGACCGAGGGAGTATAGCCGCGCGTGGTCGGCGGCTCCCCAGCCGCGAGCCCGATCTCACGCTGCGCCATCGCCACGCGTGTGATCGAGTCCACCAGGAGCATCACATCTTGGGCGTCGTCGCGGAAATGCTCCGCGATTCTGCAAGCCGTCGCCACCGCGTGCACTTTGCGGATCGCCGGCTCGTCAGATGTGGTCACGATCACCACCGCTCGACGCAACCCCTCCTCACCGAGAGAATCTTCGATGAACTCCTTGACCTCGCGCGCCCGCTCACCGACCAGGGCGATGACGCTCACATCGGCGTCGGTGCCCCGCGCCAGCATCCCCAGCACCGTCGATTTGCCGATCCCGCTGCCGGCGAAGATCCCCACGCGCTGCCCCTTGCCGAGGGTGATCGCCGCATCGATGGCGCGGATTCCAGTGGCCAGAGCTTCGGTGATCCGCTTGCGCGCCAGGGCCGAGCGCTGCCGACTCTCGATCGGCACGAGGGTGGTCCCGGTAAGAGGACCCCGATCGTCGATCGGCCGGCCTTGTGCATCGATCACCCGACCCAGTAGCCCCGGGCCGACCGGAGCACCCATCGGTGTGCCCGTCGGTTCGATCGAGCTGCCCGGCGAAATCCCCCCGAGCTCGTCGAAGGGCGTCAGCACAAGCCGATCTCCGCGGAATCCAACGACGACCGCACCCGCGCTCGCGCGGCCATCGGGGCTCAGGATGCGGCAGAACTCCCCAACGACGGCTTCGACCCCCCGGGCGATCAGGATAGAGCCGGAGACCTCTTCCACTCGGCCGATCCGCCGAATCGTCTGGGCCGATCGGATCGCGGCGATTGCGGCATGAGGCGTCATCGCGATTCCCCCTCTTCGGGGACGGCGTTCCCAGGGCTTGCGTCGTGAGCCGAATGCTCGATCTCCACTCCCTTGGGCTGTTCAGTCCCTGCATCGAGATCGCTTTCGGTCTCGGCTGCGTACTCGATCGAGTCCTCCTGAAGCGCCTTTGCCAGGGCCTCGCCTACACGATCGAGCTGCCGCTCGATCCTTGCGTCGATCGTTGTCTCGCCCGCCTCGACCACACAGCCACCGCGCTCGATATCGACATCGTCGACGAGCCGGAGCGAGATCGGTCCGAGCGACTCCACCTCGGCCTCTCGCAGATGCGCGGCGTCTTTCGGATGCAGCCGTACGCGGACACGGTCGGTGTCGGGATCGACGGCGTCGATGCACTCGGCCAGCACCCGTCCGGCCACATCCGGGTCGAGGTCGACCACCCACCGAACGATCCGGGCGGCCAGCTCCAGCGATATCGCTCCGATTCGCGTCGAAGTCTCCCGGTGCAGCGCCCGCATCTCCTCCGCGTGCGCGCCCACGAGCTCCTCGACAAGCCCACGCGTTCGCTCCGCTGAAGCCTCGGTCCGCTGCTGCTCCTTCTCCGCCCGACGTTGCTCACGTTGCGCCGCGGATTCGGCGGCCGCTTGCGCCTCACGCCTGCCCGCGTCTCGCCCCTTCGCCTCCGCGGTGCGCAAGCGTTCGGCGATCTCCGTCTCCCATTCGGCGCGCAGCGATTCCACCGCGGGCTGCTTCGTGCGACCCTCGATCGGACTCAGCACAGGCAGGCGCACCCGTCCACTCTTGAAGACCGGACTGGGACGGGAGCTTGGTCTAGTAGACAAATTCCTCCCCTCCGCCACCACGCGCGGCACCGGCGATCTCGCCTTCCTCTTCGAGCTTGCGCACGACCGCCACGATCTTCTGCTGCGACTCCTCCACGTTCTTGAGCTTCACCGGACCCATAACCTCGAGCTCGTCGGCGAGCGTCTGGGCGGCTCGGGTCGACATGTTCTTGAAGATGTGCTCTCGCAGCTCCGGCGAGGCGGCCTTCAATGCGAGGGTGAGATCGGATGTCTCGATGTCCTTCATGATGCGCTGCACCGAGCGGTTGTCGAGCAGCATCAAGTCCTCGAAGACGAACATGCTGTTGCGGATCTCTCCGGCGATCTGGGCGTCTTCGTTGTCGATCCCCTCGATGATCCTTTTCTCCGTCGTGCGATCCGATTCGAGCAGGATGTCGACAATCGCCTGCACCCCGCCGATTCCCGATGCGTCGCGGGTCGAGAGGTTCTCGGTCGTGCTCTCGAGGATCCGCTCCACCTCGCGTATCATCCCCGGACTCACCGCCTCCATCGTCGCGATGCGATAGCCCACGTCCCCCTGGATCTCCTCGCTCATGCGGCTCAAGACATCGGCCGATTGACGCGCGTCGAGGTGGGATAGCACCAGCGCG
>CAZFNT010000260.1:1276-3833 GCA_964520315.1 uncultured Gemmatimonadota bacterium | reverse complement strand
GAAGTTGGCGAGCTGCGCCGGATCGACCTTGCGCAGAAGCTGAAGGTCGCGGCGCTCCAGGGCGCCCTGCACGCGGCGAAGGAGCTCCTGGGCCTTGCCGCTGCCCATCGAGGACTTGAGTAGATCACGGGCGTACTTCATGCCGCCCAGAGAGATGTACTCCTGCGCCAACGCCAGCTCGTAGAACTCCTCGAGCACCGAGGCGCGCACCTGCTTCGGGATCACCTTCAGGTCGGCGATCTCGAGGGCGAGCTGTTCTACTTCGTCGTCGCCGAGCTGGGAGAAGATTTTCCCCGCGACCTCCGGACCGAGCGCGACCATGAGAACCCCGGCCTTCTGGCAGCCGCCCAGACTCTCGTACCTCAGCTCTGCGCCTTCGGCCATCGGCTACCTCCGCTCCTTCTGGGGCGTATCCGCCAACCAGGTTCGCACGAGCTGCGCGACGTTTTCGGGAGTTTCGACAGCGAGCCCGGTCACCTCTTCGTGGATCTGCCGCCGACGCTCCTCCTCGGCCGAGATCTCGGCCTTCTCGAGCCCCGCGAACTCCGCCTCGCCGCCCCTTTCCCTCGCCTTGAACGCGGAGTCGAATCGGGGGATCAACCTCAACAAGCGCTTGATCGGCCGATACGCCGCGATGATGCCGATCAGGAGGATCAATCGCAGCGCGATCGTGTAGATGAGATCGTTGCGCTGCGCTCGCTCGATGGCGTCCTGGTAGCCTCTCTCGACCGTCCGATCGAACTGCTGATCCATCACGGTCACGGTGTCGCCGCGCTTTGGGTCGGACCCCAAGGCCGAGCTGACCATGCTCTGGATCCGCTCCAGCTCCGCGACGGTTCTCGGCACATACTGCGGGCCCTCGTCGCTCTCGGTGTAGGTTCCTTCGACGAACACGGCCGCGGAGAGACGCAGGATCGAGCCGGGCGCCGACGCTACCCGTTCGATACGAGTGTTCAGCTCGTAGTTGGTGACGGAGCTCTCCGATCCCCCCGCGTCGACAGCCCCGGTCTCTTCTTTCCGTTCTTCGGAGCGCACCGACGAGCGATCGGGATCGTAGGTGGTGACTTCACGTTCCACAGCGTTGAAGTCGAGGGTCGCGTTGACCGCTACGGTCGAACGGTGTCGGCCGAGCACGCTTCCCAGCAGGCTGCGCACCTTCTCGGACAGGTGGATTTCCACGTCGCGCTGAAGCTTCAGCCGGTGGTCGGAGAGCAGAGCGTCGGAGTCCGTCCTCCCTCCGCGGGCCAGGAGGCGGCCGAGGGAGTCGGTCACCGTGACCTGGTCGGGCGAGAGACCCGAGACCGCCGCCGCGACAACACGTCGAATCGAGTCGACACGGTCACCCGCCAGATCGACTCCCGGCACGAGAGAGAGCATCACCGCGGCCGTCGTGGGGATCTTGTCGTCTTCGAAGAGCACGTTGGGTGCGATCGCCAAGTGGACCCGGGCGTCTTTGATCTCGAGGATGCCGACCAGAGTTATCTCGATCTCTTGCTCCTGCGCGCGCAGGAGCTTCGCGTCGATCACGACCTGTGTTTCGCCGAGGCCGGAGCTCTCGAGCAGCCCGAGGCCGGAGCGTTTGTTGCGCGGGAGGCCGTCCTTGGCGAGTGCGAGGCGTGCCTCGATCACCCGGTTCTTGGGGACGAGCACCGACGCCCCGGTCGCTCCCAGGCGATAGGGGATCTGAAGCGCTGTGAGTCGCTCGGTGACCAGCCCGGCGTCTTCGAGCGAGAGATTGCTGTAGACCGGGCGGTATTCCGCTCCCTCGTCGTTCGAGACGCCGCGCGCGAGCAAGAGGACGACAGCCGCCGTGAGCACGACGGCGATCGCCGTATGCGCCACCGGTGGCAGCGCGCGAAGGCGCGGCAGCGCGGTCTCGTTGAACCACTTCGTCAGAGATTTCATCGAATCTGGCACGGAAGGTCGCCTCTCGGGGCTGGTCCTGGGATCAGATCTGCATCCGCATCACTTCCTGGTACGACTCCACCAGGCGATTTCGGATCTCGATCATGAGAGAGAGAGAAAGTCGGGCCTCTTCGAGCGCGACGGTCACCTGGTGCACGTCGGTGACCTCACCGGTTGCGAGGCCGGTCAACTGGGCATCGGCGGTCTTCTGTGCTCCGTCGACCTCGGCGATCAGCCGGCGGGCGGTCTCGGCGAAGCCGCTGGCGGCGTTCGGACTCGCCAGGTCGCGGTTCGGCTTCGATGGCAAGGGGAGAGGGGATCCGCCCAGGCGGTTTGGTCCCACATCGAGGGGCCGGGTGCGGCCGCCGATTTCGGGAAGAGTGCTCATTGCTTCGACTCCTCGGCGCTACGCCCTGAGATCTACGTTGCGCCCCTTGGCCAGCTCGGCGACCGGATCGGGCAGGGTTCCGTCTTCGGCGGTGGCGAGGAGCTCATCGATGAACGCCCGCTCTTTGTCGCTCACCGCGGGTCGCTCGGCGCTGTTTTCCGGCTTGGCTGTGGGCGCCGCTTGGGTCGTGTGCGGCAAGCGAAGCTGATGCTGGTAGCGGGCCAGCAGCTGCGTTGCGTCGAGTCTCATCTACCGCTCCTTCTC
>CAZFNT010000260.1:0-1266 GCA_964520315.1 uncultured Gemmatimonadota bacterium | reverse complement strand
GCTGATCGGCGCCGCGCGGGCCCCATCAGATGTCGAGCGCCCGCATGGCCATCTGCTTGGCGGCCTCGAGTGCTGTGGCATTCGCCTCGTAGGCGCGCGAGGCGGCCATCAGTGCGCCCATCTCGGTGACGATGTTCACCGCCGGATAGCGCACATAGCCCTCGGCGTCGGCATCGGGGTGGTTGGGGTCGTGCACGAGGGGACCCAGCGCATCGGAATCCCGCACTTCGACAGTCACCGAGACATCGCCTGACGGATCTTCGATTCTGTTGGGCAGAACGCCGGTCGGCAGGTGTTGGCCGTCGGTCGTGCCGAGCTGAGCGGGCTTTTCGCGCATGCGCTGAGTGAGCCGCTCCGCGAAGTCAGTGCCACGAAAGACCGTCTCCTTGCGGCGGTACGGCCCCCCTTCGTCGGTTCTCGTGGTCTGTGCATTCGCGATGTTCTGCGAGATCACATTCATCTTGACGCGCTGGGCTGCCAGCCCCGCCGCGCTGATTCGCAGGCTTCCGTGGATTCCGGGTTCGGGCATCGATCATTCCCCCGCTCAGCCGCCCGAGCGGCCGCTGATCGAGTTGCGAAGCATCCCGATCTTGCTTTTCATGTAGTGCGTCATCGTCCGGTAGCGGATGCTGGTGTCCGCGAGCTCGGCCATCTCGCGGTCGATATCGACATTGTTGACTCCCGAGGCGAGCTCACGGTCGTCGGCGCGTTCGATTCGCGGCCGCAGCTCCTCTATCGAGCTCCGGCCCAAAGCCATGTGTCCGGTGTCGGCTCGTGCCCCTCTCAAGTGGCCGCTCGTGTTCAGCGCGTCGCGCAGGTCGTCCTCGAAGGACACCTCCATGCGCCGGTAGCCGGGCGTGGCGATGTTGGCCATGTTGCTGGCTATCGCCCGCTGCCGGGTCGCATAGGCGTCCATCGATCGTGTGACGACCGGAAATACCTTGTCGGAGAAGAGAATGCGTCTAAGCATGGCGCACCTTTCGCGGGGTTGGTGCGTCGCACGAGCAATCGTCGTGCCAAGATCTGATGGGCGGCCAAGTCGTTGTGGGACCGGGCGGAAGACTCGCGGGGCGATCCTCCTCTGCTAGTTGATCGGCAGGATCTGCCGGAGCGCGATGCAAACTTTTCCGGACGGGCAAAGAGCGCCTCCCTGACGATTCATCGATCGCTTATCCTTTCCCCTCCCCTGACATACGGAGGTTTCGATGCCCCTCTGCCGTGCTCCGCTCGCTCCCCTCGTCGCGTTCGCAGCCCTCTTCCTGGGAC
>CAZFNT010000259.1:4140-6235 GCA_964520315.1 uncultured Gemmatimonadota bacterium | reverse complement strand
TGACGTGGTGGGTACCGAGCGGCAGGGCAGCGCCCCCATCGAGCAGGAATCCGGCATCGCCGCCGCGGGTCGTGCGATCGGTGGCGGCCAACCGCCAGTTCCCATCGGAATCGGAGACATGCAGCTGCACCTCCTCCTTGTACAGCTCGTGGGTGGGCAGTCCGCGGCCGTAGAGGCCGTGGAAATAGAAGCTCTGGGCATCGCCCTCGCCGACCACGACGTCGGGAACGTAGTGGTATGGATTGAGCAGCGCCGACCACCACTTGTTGCGCCACCACGTGAACGGATCCCCGCCCGGGTCGGGAAACTCGGACCAGTACTCGACCGTGGTGCAGGGATCAGGCTCGGCGGGCGGGGCCGCGCCCAGGAGTCCGAGCGGAATCAGCAGGGCAGGGGCTGGAAGCACGTGTCAATCCTCCGGTTGGGTCGCGTCCGCGGAAGCCGGGAGAAATCAGGGGCGGGCTATGGTGTCTGGTGGCCAGAATAGCATCGCGGCGGCGTAGGCGAGCGCACCCTCCCAGACATGCGGCACCGTGGTGCGGAAAGCCAGGAACGCAGCGTTCTCGGCGGAAGTGAGGTTGCGTCGCAGAAGCGTTTCTGCGTTACGCCATGCTCGGTGGACAGACGCCTCCAGGCGCCAACGATGTGGTCGCCGACGACGCGGCGGCGCAGCGGGATCGATCATGCGTAGTGGCGAGCCGCAATAGCCCCGTACCGCAGCGGATGCGCAGCCGAGCCGCGTCCACCCCCGCCAGAAAAGCGACCGGCAACGCCTCCGCGACCCGAATCGCCCCCGCCAACGCCGTCAGGGCGGCGATCGGGGCGCGGCGACGCCCCCGGAGTCCCCAATAGACCCACCAACTCCGCCAGTGCTCCACATGGCGGTCCGCCGACCAGGGCGGTCCCGTGCCACCTCCATGATGTCGCGCCCGCGCGCTCGGCTCGTACGCAACCCGCGCTCCGCCCGCCCGAACGCGATCGCAGAGGTCGACATCTTCGCAGTAGAGGAAGAAGCGTTCATCGAAGCCCGCGACCTCGCGGAAGAGACGAGCGGAGATCAACAGGAGCGCTCCGCTCACCCAATGAGGGAGCTCTGGCAACGAAGGGTCGGCCGCCGTCATTCGGAAGCCACCGAGGCGCGGGAAGATCGGGGCGAGCGCGTCGAGGCGTAGCGCGATCGCCAGCAGATCCCGTGGCCGGGGCCGTCTCCCGAACGAGAGCTCGTCGCTCCCATCGGGTCGGAGCAGCCTGCCCCCCACCACGCCGATCCTCTCGTCCGACTCGAAACGGGCGACCATCGCCTCGATCGCCCCTGGCTGAAGCTCGGCGTCGGGATTGAGGAAGAGCAGAAGCTCGCCCCCCGCAAGGTGTGCGCCTTCATTGCATCCCGCCCCGAATCCACGGTTCCGCTCCGCGCGCACGAGCCGAACGCCGCGCGGCAGATCGCCCTCGATCACCGGGCGCCCAACCGGGTGTCCGTGGTCGACGACGATCACCTCGCGGCCTTCGGGAATCGACGCCAGCGAACTCCTCAGTCGATCCCGCGCACCGAGGGCGACGAGTATCACGGTGACTGTCCGGGGCATGGGGTAGCTCTTTCCGGCTTTCCGCGCAGGCCCTCTCAGGGCTGGCGAAGAAAATGACAGGTGTAGCCGCCTGGGTTTCGCTGCAAGTAATTCTGGTGGTGCGCCTCCGCGCGCGTGAACTCATCCGCCGGGACGATCTCGGTCACGATCGGCCCCTGCCAACGCCCCGACGCCTCGACCCGTTTCGTCACCTCGCGGGCGGTCGCGGCCTGAGCTTCGCTGGTGAAGAAGATCGCGGACCGGTATTGGGTGCCGACGTCGTTGCCTTGGCGGTCGATGGTCGTCGGATCGTGCATCCGGTAGAACCACCGATCCAGCAGGTCGGCGAAGGTGATTCTCGTAGGGTCGAACACGATCCGCAGTGCCTCGGCATGACCGGTGCCGCCCCCCTTCACGTCCGCGTAGGTCGGGACGGCGGTCGTGCCGCCGGTATAGCCAACCTCGGTGTCGAGCACGCCCTCGACCCCCCGCAAAATCTCTTCCATGCCCCAGAAGCAGCCTCCAGCCAA
>CAZFNT010000259.1:0-4130 GCA_964520315.1 uncultured Gemmatimonadota bacterium | reverse complement strand
GTCTGAAGAGCCGGCGCATCCCCTTCGAAGAGCGAAACCATGTGTCCATAGCCGTCGGCCTCGAGGCGGGTGAGCGGAACGAAGCGCAGAGACGCTGAGTTGATGCAGTATCGACGCCCACCGGGAAGCGGCCCATCGTCGAAAACGTGGCCCAGATGCGATCCCCCTGCCTCTGAGAGCACCTCCCTTCGGGTCATCCCGCCGCTCGCGTCACACGCCCCCACCACGTGCCCCTCTTCGACCGGCTTGGTGAAGCTCGGCCAGCCCGTGCCCGACGTGAATTCGTCGCGAGACGAGAACAGCGGCTCGCCGATGGCGGCGGCGGAACGCCCAGAACCGATTCGGGGAGCCCGCGCCCGCTTCGCCGGCGAGCGCCGCGGGGAGAACAATAAAGGGTCTTTTCGTGTCATATTCGGTCAGCGCGTCGGAGCTGTACTCGTTCATTGTAGGGCACCGATCGCGCTTGCGGTCCTGCCGAGGATCTCACGGCCAGATTCAAACCTCGGCCCACACAGCGCCTCGATCCCCCGATCCCCTATCATCCCAAAATGAGTCACGATTTCGACCACCTGCGACGGATCATGGCCCGCCTCCTCGGGCCGGACGGCTGCCCCTGGGACCGCGAGCAAACCCTCGCCTCGCTGCGCCACCACACGATCGAAGAGGCCTACGAGCTCTGCGAGGCGATCGAGCAGGAAGACACTCCCGCCACAGTCGACGAGCTGGGCGATCTGCTCTTCCACATCATCCTCTACGCCGAGCTGGGCGCCACCGCCGGCAGCTTCAGCTTCGACGATGTGACGCGCGCGGCGTGCGAGAAGCTGATTCGTCGCCATCCCCATGTTTTCGGCGAGGCCGAGGTGCGCACGGCCGAGGGGGTCGTGACGCAGTGGGAAGAGATCAAGCAGGCGGAGCGCGGCGAGAAGGCGGGGCACGCGAATTCGGCTCTCGATGGAGTGTCGCGGGCCCTGCCGGCGTTGGTGCGGGCGCGCAAGCTGAGCGACCGGGCGGCGCGAGTCGGCTTCGACTGGCCGAAGGTGGAGGGGGCCGTCGAGAAGCTGCACGAAGAGGTCGCGGAGCTGCTGGCGGAGATCGAGCGGGGCGGGGTCGAGCCGGATCAGGCCGCGAGCCGCCGCATTGAGGCGGAGCTGGGCGATCTTCTCTTCGCTGCGGTCAACGTGGCGCGATTCGCCGGTGTCGATCCGGAGGTGGCGTTGACGAAGACGAATCAGCGTTTCGAGCGGCGCTTTCGCCATGTCGAAACGGAGCTCGAGGCGCGGGGGAAGACGCCTCGGAAGTCAACCCTCGAAGAGATGGATCGGCTCTGGGACGAGGCGAAGGCGAATGAGGAGTAGAAGGGGGAGGGATGGGAGGGCGATACGCGCGGGCCGACCTTCGACCGCCGCAGCGACGCCTACGCCATCGCGGCTCGTCCGAAACCGGCTGGACCGCAGTTGCTTCTGAACACGTGCGCGGGAGGGGAGGCCGCACGCCCAGGCGCCCGAGAGAGAACCGGCATCGGCCCGCGAAGCAACCCGAGATCGAGAATCGCGTTGGCGAGAGCGATGCTGCCATTCGGTTTCGCGGCTGCCGACCGACATTCTGGTCACCGAGAACACATCTGGCGACCGGATGCACTCCGACCGCGTGGCCGCGCAGGAGCGGCTGGTGCGCAGCGTGCTCGGCACGCTCGAGGGCGGCCGATGAGTGCTGATCCAAGCCTTCGCCGTAGGCCGGGCGCAAGAGGTGTTGCTCATCTTGCAGCGCGCGCGACCAGAGGGCCGGCTGCCCGACGTGCCGGTGTTCGTCGACGGCACGGTGTGTGCGGTCCGCGATGCCTACAGGCGTCACCCGCGCTACGTCACTTCCGCCCTCGCACCGCGCATCGTCAAGGAAGCCTCTCCCTTCTTCACGGGGGCGATCCGGGTCTTGCCCTTCGCGGACACTTGGGGTCGACGGAAACCAGCGGGGGTCGAAGTGTTCGGGCAAATCGTAGGACTTCGTTCTTGAAATGAGGGCATCCCGCGTGCCACTGTCCCCACTCTATCGACCCTCGGCTGCTCCAGGGGCTACCATACGACCTGTCATACGCATGACTTTGTGCCCGCGGGCGAATCTCTCCGACCAGTACGGCAAAGGTAACTTCTCCCGCGAGAGTCGCGCTGGGCCGATTGGTCGGATCCGACCATCACTTTAGTCTCGTCCTTGTCGAAGTCGACCGACAAGAGAGTTGAAACAGAATGGAGCGGCGGTACTCATGCAGACGCTCAGACAAGTTCTCGCCGACCAGGCGGGTTTCATCGAGCTCGGCTCCTTTATACTAGACCTCGTTCTTGCCGCCTTTTGCGCGATTGTATTGAGTAAGACCTACACTCGCTGGGGCGATTCCTTCTCGAACCGCAGGAGATTCGCCGACACTTTTCTGGTTGTCACGGTTGCCACCACGTTCATTATCGCCGTCGTAAAATCGTCGCTGGCACTGTCGCTTGGCCTGGTTGGCGCTTTGTCCATCATTCGATTCAGAACGGCGATCAAAGAGCCGGAAGAACTCGCCTACCTCTTCATGGCCATCGGTCTGGGAGTCGGCTTCGGTGCCGATCAACCACTGACTTCCATCCTGGCGGCCGCGTTCGTAGTCTCTCTCATCTGGCTGCGGAGGCTTCTCCGTAAAGACGACAGGAACATCAACTTCCATCTGACAGTCGGCAGCCGCGGCGACAAAATCTTCGGGCTGGATGAGATCGTCCACATATTGAAACCGAACTGCTCACAGCTCGAGTTGGCTCGCTTCGACGACAACGCGGAGGCGTTCGAAGCTTCGTTCTTGCTGGAATTCAAGTCTTTCCCGAGCCTGACCAAGACAAGAGCGGCCCTACAGGAGCTCTCCGACTCCGTGGAGATCACTTTCTTGAGCAACAGGGGCATGGGCTGAGATGCGCCTCCTGCACGAGGACCACCGCGAGGGCCGCTTGAGTGCCCTCCTCCGCGGGCGCGCGAGCAGACGGGCCCTTCCTCTCTTCTTATTGCTCCTCTGTGCATTACTGATTTCCTTGGTAGCACTGCTGTTTCAAGCTCCCCAGCAAACCGGGCGCCAGCTCGGCTATTCGGACCGTCTGCGAAGCTCACTCACATTCGCGGCGACACGCATCGCTCGCCACCTGGGAGCCCGGACGACAGATGTTGATATTCCACACTTGGAAATCAGCATGAAGAAAACAGCGTACCGACACATTCTCGCCAAACGCAAGGAATCGCTGGGGAAGCCGGTTCTCCTAACTAGCGCCGACGACTATGTGCCCGCATTTGTCAGAGTGGGAGACGACCTATCCGAGGTCAGAATCCGCTTGAAAGGCGACTGGATCACCCAACTCAAGGATAGCCGGAAGTGGTCGTTTCGCGTCGACACAAAACGTGGCGGCAGTATTCTCCAGATGAAACGATTTTCACTTCATCATCCCAACAGCCGCAACTACGTGGGCGAATGGCTGCTGCACCGAGCCTTGAAACGCGCCGGTGTTGTTGCTCTCAGGTACGAGTTCCTCGACGTTGGACTGAACGGTCGGAGCTTGGGGATCTACGCCATCGAGGAGCACTTCGAAAAGCGCCTAATCGAGAGCAACCGTCGACGTGAGGGTCCAATTGTCCGCTTCAATGAGGATCTTTGGTGGAAGAACTTGCTGCTCTTTCGTGACGCGCTCCGTGGTAGCAAGGGCACCGGAAGCCACGAGTTCATGGCGAGCAGTGTCGATGCATTCAATACAGCCGAGACTCTGAGTGATCCGGCCCTGGGCGATCAATTCAGAACCGCCGCGAATCTGCTGGAAGCAACGCGGCTGGGACAACTGAAAGCGAGTGAGGCCTTCGATGTGGACCTCATGGCAACTTACGTCGCGATGCTTGATCTATTCGGTGGTTGGCACGCAATTGCATTCTTGAATGCACGCTTCTACTACAACCCCATGACATCGCTCTTGGAGCCCGTCGCATTCGACGCTAACGCCGGCAAGAGGATTACCAGTCTGATTGGAGAGGGCAGTCTGCTCGATGTCGAATCAGGCTCTGGTTTCCGCCGCTTCGAGGACGTGCTGTTCTCCGATCCGGTGTTCTTCGAGGCCTATGTAGGTGCACTT
>CAZFNT010000258.1:0-6239 GCA_964520315.1 uncultured Gemmatimonadota bacterium | reverse complement strand
TCCGACATGAGCATCTGCCGGTCGTCCAAGACAGCGTCGACATACGCGAAAGGCACGACAGCGCGCGAGTCATCAAAAAGCCCGAGTGTCCGCGCATGCTTGCCCGTCAGAATCGAAGCGAAAGAGGGGAGCGTCCAACACGAGGGCGCGCTCGCGGCATCGAAACGCACCCCACGGGCGGCGAGCGCATCGATATTCGGAGTGGTTGGTTTCGGGTATCCGTAGGCCGAAAGGCGGTCCGCGCGGAGAGTGTCGACGATGATCAAGAGAATATTTGGGAGGGCGCGCGCGGAGGGCTTCGCCTCGTTGGGGCGTTCGCGAACGCTCGATATCGCACCCGCGCTCTCCCTCACGGGCGCCACGACCGAGGCCACCCCCCCGTCGTTGGTCGCCAAGAACCGGGGCGCGCCTTTCGACCCTCCGCTAACGTAGATGCGTGTCTCGTCACGCAATCCCAAGATCCGCAGCGCCGTGCGAAGCGTCCTCAGCGCCTCGTCGGCCTCCAGCAACTGCTCTCGCCCGGAGGCGCCGTAGCGGATGAAGGCCGTGGTCCGCTCCTCGGCCAGGTCGCTGAGGCAGACCACGGCCTTTTCGGTGACCCAGGCGTTGCTCCCGCCCCCCGTGTCGACCAGAAGATCGAGATCCCAGTCGCGAGCGCTTCCCTTCACCCCGTCCACCGCGACCCTCTTGATCGACGGGTCGGTCCTCTTCACCGATTCGAAAAAGCTGCCGCCCGGGGGCACCGCCGATTGCCCCGCCATTGCCGCATCGGCCCAGGGCACATCGCTCCACCGCGCTTCATCGGTGGCCAGCTCCGCATAGCCGCCCTCGGCGGCCAACCTCCGGAGATTCGGCAGCTCGCCCTCGGCGAGCATCGACCCCACTAACTCCGGCTCCGCCCCGCTCCATTCGATGAGCAGAACAGCACGAAGCGGCCCGCCCCGCTCCGGGTCGCCGTCGCCAGCGGCTCGAACCGGCTCTTCGCTCCCCCCGCAGCCGCCGATGGCGACGAGGAGCGCGAGCAGCGCCCCGCGGGTCGTTGCAAGATCAACTGGGTCCATGGCGGATCCCCCAAATCCGTCCGGCCCCTCCACTCTGCGTATCGGCGGATCCTGGATGTCGAGGCGCCCTTGCGACGCTGGTCGCCCAAGTGTAGCAGCGATCCGACCACGAAGGTGGTCCGCGGAGCATGCGAGCGCAATCTCCCCATCAGAATAGCAACGCGCCATAGAGATCGAAGGCCTCGGGAACGCCGATCCCATTGGCGCTCCTCAGCAGCACCAGAAGCAAGGAGCGCACGAAGAAGGTGAGTGCGATTCCGACCCCGATCCAGAGCCAGATGGCTCGCCCCCCCTTGCGCCACCTATTGTCCAACAAGAGCAGCGACCCGATCACCAAAGGAATCTGCCCTGCCTCGTACAAGAGGCGGACCGCCCCGAGCTCCAGCCAACCATCGAAGCCGCCATGGGGGGGGTGGACGAGTCCGTAAAGTAGGGCGCCGAAGAGCCCCTGACAGAGAAAGGTCACCACGCACGCCGCGCTGACGTTCAGAGCCCTCCGCCGCGGGTTGGCGCGACTGAGCCTGAGCACGACCGGCATGTAGAACATGGAGACCATCATCTCGCGGAAATGAACGTTCCACCGGCGCCACAAGTCGGCGTAGTCCCGTGCCGCGAGCGGATTCTCGTAGTTGTCTCGAATGGCGAAGCCGTGCAGCCGAGCCACTCCCACCGAGAGCTGCTCCGTGCCGAAGCGCAGCGCGTAGAAGGCCAGGTAGTTCAACACCAGCGCGAGGAAGATCGAGCCTCGTGTCTCGGCGAAAGCCGAGAGCGCGAACACCTCGTCGAGCCGCAGATCGATGACGAACTTCACGAAAGCCACGCGGGCGACGAGATGGAGCGTGGCGACGGCGATCGTTCGAAGCCCCGAAGTCACCGAGGATGCACTGCTCACCGAGAGGTAGGAGGCGTGAAAATGGGAGTACGACACCACCGGCGCCTTGCCCATGAGAAAGGGCAGGGATAGGAAGTAGACGAGGAGGTCGGTGAGATCGCTCGGCTCGATGCGCCGGCAGCGGAGCTCGTAGAAGTAGTAGACGAGCTTCTTGAAATAGGTGATCAGAAGGAAGATGGCGACGTAGCCGCGAGCGCGGTCGGCTGGCCCCCGCGGATCCATCTCGACCATCACTCCGCCGAAGCCGATAGGGATGAACGCGAAGAGCAAAAGCCCGACGGCGAGCAGAAAGCGCAATCGCCCCGCGCGCGGCAGCCCCGAGCTCACCCTATGGACCACGAGCGAGAAAACGAGAAGAAAGAGACTCAGCTCCGGGGCGAAGAACGCCGCAAGGAACACCAGGCTCGCGAGCAGAAGTCCCTGTTTTCGATGCCGCTCGGGCAGGGCATGGAGAAGGGCGGCCGCTCCCGCGCTGTACAGCAGATAAGAGACCAGCAGAGAAAGCTCGAAGTGGAGGCCACTCAGAACGTCGCTCGAGGTCGGCCACATATGATCGGATCCAGAGTCGGAGAACACGTGTGGAACGCTACATCATGTTAGAGCGGACAAGCGTCGAGGGCCTGTCTTCGAAGTATGAGAGAAACGTCGCGAATCGTCATGAAACGTCGATCGGGGGGGGCAGTCGTCGAGAGTTTCTCGCGCGCACGGGCGCCGTGGGGCGCTTGCGGCCTTGAATGTGGAAGGTTGCGCCGCACGCGCGGTCTATGAGTTGGGCACCCTCTTCGGCTGGATCACCGCCAACCACCACCGGCACTATAGCTTTAGGCACTCGGTCATCGACCTCCCCCTGGCCAGAGCCCACGCCCTTGCCCGCTTCATCGCCGTCGCGATCGACGCTCTCCGCGCCGAGATCGCGGATGCCAAGACCCCCCAACAGTACATCTCCCACATTTCCCACCTGAACAGCATCTTCCCTGTCTTCCCGGAGTTGGCGAAAGACACTACGGAAGGGTCGTAGCGAAGAGTTCTCTCAGAATGACCCGCGCCGCATTGCGCGCGATCAGCGTGTGCCCCTCGCGTGTCGTGTGACCGAAGTCGCCGGCGAAGTGGTCGATGAAGAGCGCGTGGAACCCATCGCGCGCGATCGCCTCTTTGAAGCAGCTCTCGTTGTCGACGAAGACGATCCCTTCCTGCTCGGGGATCATCGCCTTCAAGGGCGCTAGCGCGCGCACCGGGTATTGGAGGATCACCAGTCGCCCGACCCGCGCCATGACCTCGTCGACCAGACGCTGGTAGTTGTGGAAGGTCATGCGGTTCGGCTCGATCCGGTCGATCACGCGCCGGGCGCCCTCCCGGTCGCCCCTGCGCTCGTAGAGGCGCGCAAGTTCGACCGCGGCGAGGTAGGGATCGCGAGGGCGCGCGTCCCACGAGTACTGGGCGATCACGTAGAGTGGAGCGACTTGTTCGGTCGCGGATGCGAGGATCTGCTCGGCCTCATCGAGACGGTCGGTCTGCATGCAGAGTCTCGCCAGCTCGACTCGCGCGCGGGGGGAAGCGCCCGCCATCTCGACCGCGCCGCGCAGCAACGCTTCCGCCTCTTCGGTGCGACCCGTCTCGAGCAGCATCGAGCCCAGATCTGTGCGCGCGTAGGGGCTCTGCTCGATCTCGAGCGCCTTGCGATACGCCGCTTCGGCCTCGTCCAACCGCCCCGCGCCGCGGTGGTGCTTGGCGACCTCGATGTACGACCTGGAGTCCGCTCCGGCGGCTAACAGCTCCTGAAAGAGGAGCTCGATCTCATCGTCCCGGCCCAAGAAGCGCAGCCCCGCCGGACCGTGCTCGTTCAGCAGGCGCTCGAGTTGGTGAGGGTAGGCGTTCTCCCCACTGATCGCGGTGCTCGACTCCCCGAGGCAGAGGATCCTCACCGATTCCACGCCCAGGAGCGCACTGATGAGCCTGCTCATGGAGCGCAACAGTAGCCTCGCCCTCACTCAGCGACAAGAAAGGGGATGCCAGGATCGCGATGGCGAGCGAGAACGAGGCGAGAGGAGTTTCCAAGACCGTCATGAAGCGTCGAGCCCGTCTATCGAGTCGGCTGCCTTCTCGGCCGGGAGACTCCGGAGCTGCATCGCTCTACGCTGCGTATCAATGACCGGATGGTCTCAGGGAGTTTCCAGCGCTTCGTCGGCGAAGCGCTTCCAGGCTTCCGTCGACGAGCTACGCGATCTTCACGAGAGGACGGAAGATCTGAACGAGCGGGCCGCCATCGACATCGCGATCGACGCTGTTCGCGCGGAAATCGCGAATCCCAAGGCGCCGCTTGAATACTCACCCCATGTTGCCAACCTGAACCTACGCTCACTGAAAGTCGTTCTGGGAAGAGACTCGATTGGTTTCACGAGGCTACTCTCGCAGAACATGCGCAAGAAGTTAGGCGCCACATCGCCAATCACTTGGAACACAACGCCAAGAACCTGATACAGATGAACTTACCGTGAAATCGCCGCGAAAGGACTAAGGCAGAAGCATGCCCGCCACCTACATCGCCCTCATCGTCGCCGCCATCACCGCGATCTCGAGGATCTTCCTCAAGCGCGGGCTCGAAGCTTCCAATCCCCTCACCGGGATGTTCGTCTCGCTGGCGGTCTGCGGAGCGGTGATCACCGCCCTCGCCCTCGCAACCGTCCCCGCCGCCGAGGTCACGCTCAGGGGCGTCGCCATCTTCGCGGGCATCGGTCTCTTCGCTCCTCCAGTAGTGCGGTACCTCACCTACGTCGGTATCGACAAGGTCGGCGCCGCGCGTTCCTCTCCGATCCGCTCTCTCACACCCTTCTTCGCGATCCTCCTCGCGATCACCTTCTTAGGGGAAGATGCACGACCGAACGTTCTTGGTGGGGCGGTGTTGATCGTCGGCGGCGCATTCCTGCTCTCGAAGAGACCGACCAAGAAGAGCCCCCAAAAGTCCTGGCGCAAATGGGACCTGCTCTACCCCTTCGCGGCGGCGATCCTCGCCGGTTGCGCCGCCAACCTGCGCAAGGCCGGCTTCGCCTTCCTCGACTCCCCCGTCCTTGCCGCGGCATCGACCGCCATAGCCGCCTTGATCGTCTTCTACACCTACGTGATCTCATCGGGGCGGCGAGGCGAGCTCGACTTCAATCCCGCTTCGATCGGCTGGTTTCTGATCGCGAGTGCTTGCACCAGCGTCAGCATCGTGCTCAACCTCGTGGCCCTCAAGCTCGGCGATGTCTCGGTCGTCTCCCCGATCCTCGCCTCAAGCCCCCTCTTCGTCATCATCTTCTCCGCGATCTTCCTGCGCAAGATCGAACGGGTCACGACTACACTGGTCGCGGGGGCCTTGCTCACCTTTGCCGGGGTCGAATCGATCATCTTCTGGTAGCCCCATGCCCGTCATCGAAACCCACACTCGCGCCACCGGCATGCGATCGGACTGGACGCCCGCGCGCGCGTGGCTCGATCGGCTCATCCGGCGCGACGCGATCGCGGACGACGACCCGATCCACCCATGCGGCTGCAACGTGAAGCTCGATCTGCGCGATGTGGTCTACCCCGTGCTGGAAGATCTGGGGCACACCGGCAGTGGCATCGAGAATCGCCGCGTCGACGCCCACATCAGCCCCGGTCGCCTCGCCGATATCGTGCGCCTGGCGCTGCCCCATCACGAGCTACTCGCGAATCCCGAGGGGCTCGCCGAGCGATTGGTCGGTAACGACTGCGACAGTGTCATAGAGCTCTTCCTCACGACCGATGCGCCGGCCGAGGAGCAACGTCGCAGCTTCGAGCAGGTGTCGGTCGCGAAGGCGGAGCTTCTGCGGGCCGCGAGCTCCGCCCCCCGCCGGCGCGGGCGCCCACCGATCGTTCTCGGCAAGGGCCACAGCATCGCGGCCAACGCCAACCACCTCGTGCTCGACTGCCTCACTCACGATCTCGAAGCCTCGGGCTGCACTCTTTCCAACAACGACACGATCATCGCGGCCGACTCTCAGCTCCGCCCTGAATCGCCCTTGGCCGCTCTCATCGCCATGAACAACGCCCTCAACGACCTCTTTCTGATGGGCGTCGATGAAGAGCTCCTGATCGTTCCCGTATACGACGGCAGCGACGCCCAGATCGCCCAGATCCGCGCCGGATTCGAAGCTGCGGTCGCCCATTATCGCGAGAACGGCGTGGATATGACCTTGCGAGACATGGGTCCCCTCGGTCTCGGCTTCCCCCTCGTCGGAGCCACGGTCGTCGGCCACACCCCGCGCGCGGTCCCCGGCCTGGATCGC
>CAZFNT010000257.1:0-6251 GCA_964520315.1 uncultured Gemmatimonadota bacterium | reverse complement strand
ACCTTGCAAGAACTCTGGAGCAGACGCCGCGCTCTCTGCGACACTCCCCCTATCGCGTTCCGATGCGTTGGGTGAGCGATTGCGACGCGGAGGAGGGCGCGTCGATCAGCGTCGAACCGATTCGCTTCTACCTCGAGCGGCTCGAATGGCTCGGATCGGCGGCGAAGCGCGCGAAGAAGGAGCGGGACTGGAGCCGGCGGGCGGTCGTCTACAACCTCTTCGTGCGGGGTGGAGCGGCCTTCGACCACGACGGCGACGGAGAGATCGGCGGCGCGCCGGGGGATCCGACGCTGAACGGCGACGGGCATCGCGAGACCGGCACCTTTCTCAAGGCGATCGCCCTTCTGCCCCATATCGCGCGCATGGGCGTCAACACGCTGCACCTACTGCCGATCACGGCCATCGGGGCGAGCGGACGCAAGGGAGAGCTGGGTTCGCCCTATGCGATCCGCAATCTCGAGCGCCTGGAGCCGACGCTGGCCGACCCGATCTTGGGAGACCTGCCTGTCGAGGCGCAGTTCGCCGCATTGACCGAGGCGGCGCATCGGGTCGGAATGCGGATCGTGCTGGAGTTCGTGTTCCGCACGGCGGCGCTCGATTCCGATTGGATCAAGGAGCACCCCGAGTGGTTCTACTGGATCGATCGCCGGGTGCCGAATCGAGATGCCGAGATGGCCGACCGATCCGCGGGATTCGGTGCGCCGATCTTCGGGCGGCGCGAGCTCGCCGAGATCGTCGAGGCGGTGACCGGTCCTCGGGGGGAGGGGCCGTTGGTGGGTGCGGCGCTGGCTCGACGGCTGAGCGCGGGAAAAGGCCGTTTGCATCCCCCGCCGGCGCGGTATCGCGGCTGGTTCGCGGCGCCGCCGAAGCGGGTAGGGCGGGGGCGCGATTCAGAAGTCATCGGATTCGGCGAGGGGAAGGAGCTCCGCGTCCCGCCCGCGTTCGCCGATTGGCCCCCTGACGATGATCAGCCGCCATGGACCGATGTGACCTACCTGCGTATGTACGAGTCGGATGAGTTCAACTACATGGCCTACAACACATTGCGTGCCTACGACCCGACCCTCGGGCGCTCTTCGAACGAGCTGCGGCCGCTCTGGGATCGCATCGCCCGGGTCGTACCGGATTATCAGCGGCGATACGGGATCGATGGCGTGATGATCGATATGGGGCATTCGCTTCCGGCGCGTCTTCTCGCGGCGATCATCGCTCGGGCCCGGGCCGTCGACCCCGCGGTCGCGCTCTGGGAGGAGTGTTTCTCGGTGCGCCGGCAGAGCGCGTCGGCCGGATACGACGCCACGGTCGGAGAGCTGATCTTCACAGCCCACCGTCCCGAGAGCTTCCGAGAGCTGGTGCGCAAGCTGCGTCGTCCCGTCCCCCTGAGCTTCTTCGCCACGATCGAGAACCACAACACGCCGCGAGCGGCCGGCCGG
The DNA here is from genome assembly GCA_964520315.1 of uncultured Gemmatimonadota bacterium. Lineage (GTDB taxonomy): Bacteria. The sequence continues at coordinate 4,818 of CAZFNT010000257.1, read as the reverse complement.
GGGGCGGGGAGCGAAGTCGGCTTCGCCGCGTGGGCGCTGTCGGTCTTCCTTCCGGGTGCGATCCCCTTCATTCACGCCGGTTTCGAGCTGGCCGACACGACGCCGATCAACACGGGCCTCGACTTCGGCGATGAGGATCTGCGGAGATGGCGAAACCACCCCCTCGCCCTCTTCGACCGAGCGGCGCTGTCCTGGAACAAGACCACCGACCTCCCCGATCGCATCGCCCGCGTGCTCGATCTGCGCGCCCGCATCGCTCCCGCCCTCGCCGCGGGGGAGCGGCCGCCGATCGCAGAGGTCGATGCCATCGGAGATGGCGCGGTGGCCTTCCGGGTCGATGGCGGAGCGGGTAATCTCTTGCTGGCGGCGTCGTTGGACGATCGGGAGTCGGCTCTGATTCCCAATTGCGAGGGGGTGGATCTGTGGACCGGAGCGACAATCGAGGGGTGCGCGGTTCTGCTAGGCCCCGGAAAGTGGATAATCGTCCAAGAATGTGGGTAGCCAACTCGAGAGAAGACGCGGCTCGCACTACGGCCCCCCGACGAAAAAGCCGATAAGATTTGTGGGAGAAGGTGGCGTCGTCCCAGCCGCCCAGCAAATGGACGCCCCGATGCAGATAATCATCGCCGACGACGACGCGATCACGCGCAAGATCCTCCAGAGATTCGTGGAGGATTGGGGGCATGAGCCATTGGTGGCGAAAGACGGCGGCCAGGCGTGGGAGCTGATTCAGGATCACCACGAACCGATGCTCATGATCCTGGACTGGATGATGCCGGTGCTGGACGGCCCGGAGCTATGCGGGCGGATCCGCGCGGCGGAGCAGCTCGAGGGCAGCTACATCCTCCTCCTCACATCGCGCGAGGAGTCGGAAGATATCGTCGCAGGTCTAGAAGCGGGCGCCGACGATTACGTCAAGAAGCCTTTCCAATCGGCCGAGCTGAGGGCCCGGGTCGAGGTCGGCGCCAGGGTGGTCGAGCTCCAACGCAAGCTGGCGGCCCGCGTCGAGGAGCTGCGCCGGGCGCTGGACGAGGTCGGCCAGCTCCAAGGCCTGATACCGATCTGCGCTTACTGCAAACGGATCCGCGACGACGAGAACTTCTGGCAAGGTGTCGAGTCGTACATCGGAGCGCGATCGAGCGCCGAGTTCAGTCACGGAATCTGCCCCGAATGCCACACGACCCACGTGAAGCCAGAGCTAGAGAAGCTGATGCGGGCAAGAGCGGAGCAGGAGACCACGGCTGGCGAGGAGTAGCGGCAAGCGTTCAGTCTTCCCGCGACAGCAGATCCACCAGAGAGGGCCATGGATCGATGACCGTGCGGAGCAGGCGCATTGCTGGGGTGGCGAAACGGGCGAAGTTCGGGCGGGCGCGGTGGCGCGCGAGGTAGGCAAAGGCGCCGAGCGCCTGGAAGAGACGCTGCACTACCGTTGCTTTCAAGAGTCGTTCATCGAGCGCCACGCCCTTCCAGCCCGAAAGCAGCGAGTCCCGCTCCGCTTCGGTCATCGCGACATAAGGATCCCACAGGAGCGAGGCGAGATCGTAAGCGGCCGGCCCGCGCCGCACTCCCGCCCAGTCCAAGATAGCGACAGTGTTATCGTGCTTGATGTGGATATTCGTAGACTGATAATCGCGGTGCATGGTGACCTGCGGACCGGATAGAACTGTCGTCGCCAGATCATCCAACGCTGCCTCGATTGCCGGGCCCCGATCGAGATGACCGAGAACGCCGAAAAAGTGATGGGTGAGCCCGTACCAAGTCTCCCACCTCAGATCGTCATGCGAAAACGGCGGCAGAGCCGTAGGCGGCAACGTCACTCTTTGGAGCTCGGCGAGAGCATCGAGCGCGGCCCGGTAGTCCGCGAGCGCGCGCCCCCCCAACGCCCCCCCAGGCAGAGGATCGGGCGGAGGGGAAGCGCCAGCCGGCCCCAGATGCCCCCGGGCAACCGAGAGCAGCGAATCGTCGCCGACATCCTCGTGTAGGGCGAGCCCCTCGCTCGGATCGCAGGCGATCAGCGCCGGCACCGAAACCCCGGTCGCGTGCAGTGCCCCGCCGATATCGACGATCCGCCGAAGCTCCGCGCCGTCGGGGGTATGGCTCAAAATGCCGGCATCGGTCCGCCAGAAGCGGCGATCCGAGCCGGCGCCGTGCAGAGCGCGCGCCAATCCCCCGCGATGGGCGAGGAGAAAGCGATCGGCCCCGGCGGGAAGACCACTGGCGTCACTCATCATCCGCCCCCGCTCCCTATTCCCGCGCCACCCGCGCCACCCGCGCCCAAGGAGCAACGATCGCACACCTGAGCACTTCCCCCGCTCCGACACTCACCCCATCGAAAAGAACTGTGTCGCACAATCGCGCCCCCTCCCCGATCTCGCACTCCCGTCCCACAACGCCCCACCCGGATAGCCGCGCACTCGCCGCCACCCGCGCCGAAGGAGCGATCCACCACGAGGCGTTGCCGGCGTCCGGCGGAAAGCAACCCTTCCATTCCGAAAGCGCCCCCCCCGCGATCGCCTCATGCGCCGCGAGATACCGCTCCGCCGTGCCCAGATCGTGCCAAAGCGCCCCCGAGGCCCGCCAACCCTGCACAACGAGCCCCGCGTTGATCGCAGCGCTCACCGAAGGCACGAAAGGGGCCGGACGCCCCGGCTCCAGGCGATCGAGCCAGGGCCAGTCGAGAACCGCCACCCCCGAGTAGGTCAACGAGCCGGTCTCGCCCGCCGCGCCGAAGCCGAGCACATTCCCGCTGCGATCCACGCGAACCGAGTCGGTGGGTGGATGCGAGACCAGCGCCATCGTCATCGCCAGCCGTCCCGCCCCCAGCTCGTCCGACCGGGAGCGATGCGCGGCCAGCAGCGAGACCAGATCGAGGTCGGTCGCCGCGTCGGCGTTGTGGAGCAGCACCGGCTCCGCTCCCCCCGCCCGCTGCCGGAGCCAGGGCACAAAGCCAGCGATACCCCCAGCCGGCCCCTGAATCGTCTCCTCGACGATGCAATGCGTGCGAGGCTCCTCCCCGCCACGCCGATCGAGGTGACGCGTCAAGAGCGCGGCATGGTGGTGGGCATTGACTCCGACCACCCCCACCCCAGCCCGCCGCAAGCGCCGCAGCACATGGTCGAGCGCCGGCAAACCGGCGACCGGCACGAGAGCCTTGGGAAGTCGATCGGTGAGCGGCGCCAGACGGGTGCCGAGTCCGGCGGCCAGAATGATGGCGTGCATTGGGGCCTCGGGGAAAACCTACAAGGGGTTGTACAAAAAATACTCCAACCGCTCCATCCTCCAAGCCTCCTCCAACTGCTCCCACCCCCGCGCAACCTCACGCCACCCCGCGCCCGCATCGATCGCCGCCCGCAGATCGCCGCCACCCGAGAGCAGATCGATCGGCATCTTCTCCCCCTCACCCTCGAGAGGCGGATCGCACCAGAACCCCTCGCCCGACTGCGCCAGCGCCGCCGCGATCACCGCCACTCCCGCGCGCGCGGGATGAAAACGCTCCCGATCGAGCACCTCGATCTGCGCCCCCCCGCAAAGCTCCCCTGAGTGCCGATCGTGCCCCGGCGTGAAGCGGCAAGCCCGGAAATGCGCACCCGGCAGGTCGGCCTTCCTCAGATCGCTCACCAGGCGCCGCCCATCGATCCAGGGCGCGCCGAAAATCTCGTAGGGCCGCGCCGTTCCCTTCCCCACCGAGAGGCTCGTCCCCTCGACCAGCGCCATCCCTGGAAACACCGCCAGACTACCGCCCGTCGGCAGATCCGGCGCCGGCATCACCCAGGGCAGCCCCGTGCGATCGAACCAATGGCGGCCCCCCCAGCCACGCATCTCGACCACCCGCACCCCCGCACCGATCCGCTCCGCGACCCAACGCAGCGCCTCCCCCATCGAAAAACCGTGCCGCAACGGCAACGAGTGCAGTCCCACGAAGCTCTCGAAGCCCTCGTCGACACCCGGCCCCTCCGCATGTAGCCCCCCCAGCGGATTGGGACGATCGAGCACGACCGCCTCGACCCCCGCCGCGCGGCACGCCTGCAGACAGAGCGTCGCCGTCCAAAGAAAAGTGTGGCAACGCGCACCTACCTCCGGCAGATCGATCACCAGCGCGTCGATCCCCGCGAGACTCTCCGCCGTCGGCTTCCGGTCCGCATCGCAAAGGCTCACCACATCGAGCCCCGTCGCGGGATCGGAAAAACCCTCCCACCGATCCACCATCTCCCCCCAGACCCCATAGCGCGGACCGAAAAGACGCACGAGCTCCACATCGGGCGCGGCCCCCCGAAAACGTTCGATCGCATGCACGCGCCGCCCATCGATCGATGCCGCATTGACCAGCAGCCCCACCTTCCGCCCCTTGAGCTGACGAAAACGGTCGGCCACAAGGGCATCGAGCCCGGTCTGGATCGGCTTTCGGGAGGGCGAGCGGTGGCGATTCTGGCGGGACATCTCGGGCGCTTTCGGGGCGTGTGAGCTTCGGAGCGATCCTACCCTCTCTCGCCACACTAGATATGACTGCATTCACGCGCTGTGCAATGCACACCATCTACGGGAACTGGAGAGAGCCTGGGAACAGGACCAGCAGCAACGGGCCAAGGACATGCGGGAGTTGCTGGTCGAAGTCAGCAAGGCGGTAGAGGGTGCCGGAGACAGGTTGTTACCGGAGGAGTCGAGGCGGTGGCGCCGTAAATATCGAAACCTCCTGGACAAAACAGATTTCGAATGCCCGCCGCCCGATGAGAGCCAACGGAAGGGAAAACGGGGCAGACTCAAACGATCAAGAGCCAGGAATCTGCTAGAAAGAGTGTAGTTCGATGAGGGTCACCCGCT
>CAZFNT010000256.1:0-6260 GCA_964520315.1 uncultured Gemmatimonadota bacterium | reverse complement strand
GCCGGTGAGAGTGCCGCCGGGAGCCCCGATCGGCACCTACGCAGTGGCGCTTTTCGTGTATCGAGACGAAGACCTGATCGCTACCGATCTCGAAACGACGAGGGTGCTCGCACCCTAGGTTACCTCTACGTAAGATCCATAATCACCGACTTGAGCTGAGTGTACTGCTCGATCGCTGCATAGCCGTTCTCGCGGCCGAGCCCGGAACGTTTGTAGCCGCCATAAGGCGCCGCCGCGTCGAACACGTTGTAGCAGTTCACCCAGACAGTGCCCGCCTGAAGCTGGCGTGCGGCTCGATGAGCCCGGTGCAAATCGCGCGTCCACACGCCGGCGGCCAGCCCGTAGAGCGAGTTGTTCCCTTGGGCGATCGCATCGTCGAGATCGTCGAAGCGGATCACCGAAAGAACCGGACCGAAGATCTCCTCTCGGGCGATCCTCATCTCGTTCGTCACCCCGCAGAAGATCGTGGGCTCGAGAAAGTAGCCGACATCGTCGCCGAGCGGATGGGCCCGCTTGCCGCCCACCACCAAGTTGGCGCCCTCGTCCTGCCCGATCCCCACATAGCGCAAAGCGTTGCCGAGCTGGCTCTCCGAGACCTGCGGGCCGAGCCGCGTATTCTGGTCCAGCACATCGCCCTGACGAACCGCCATTCTGCGGGCTCTCTCGGTCAATCGCTCAACCAGGACATCGTGCACGGAGCTCTGCACGAAAAGCCTCGAGCCGGCAGTGCACACCTCGCCCTTATTGTAGAAGATACCCCCTTGAATCCCCCGCACCGCAGCATCGAGATCGGCGTCATCGAGCACGATATTGGGCGACTTACCGCCCAGCTCCAGCGAGACCTTCGTGATGTTCTGCGCTGCCGCTCGCATGACCGCCCGCCCGGTCTCGGTCGACCCTGTCACAGAGATCTTGTCGATTCCCGGGTGCGAAACGAGCGGCTCGCCCGCGTCCGATCCGGTCCCCGGAATGACGTTGACGACTCCACGCGGAAAGCCGACCTCATCGAATATCGCGGCGAGCCGCAGCGCTGTCAGCGGAGTCTGCGGCGCCGGCTTGAGCACCACTGTATTCCCCGCCACCAGTGCCGGAGCCAGCTTGCGCGCCGCCAAGAGCAGCGGGAAGTGCCAAGGAACGATCAGAGCGCAAACCCCCACCGGCTCCCGCACCGTGAAATGGAAGTACTTCGGCCCGAGCGGGACGGTCTCGCCGGTGACCTTGCTGTACCACCCCGCGAAGTAGTGGAAAGTCTCGGCCGCGAGCGGAACGTCGATATTGAGGGTCTCGTTGATCGGCTTGCCGCTGTCGACCGATTCCAGCTCCGCGAGCTCATGCCGATTCTCCAGAATCGCCTCGGCCACTCCCCGCAAGAGCCGCCCCCGCTCCGCCTCGGAGATCTCCCTCCACGCCCCCGCGTCGAACGCTCGCCTGGCCGCCGTCACAGCCAGATCCACATCCTCCGCGCCCGCCTGGGCAACATCGACCACGCTACTGCCGGTGGACGGATCCTCGGTGGCCCTCTTCTTGCTAGAAAGGGCATCTCTCCACTCGCCATCGATATGAAGGAGCGTGTGCTCTGGCGTGGGCCGCAAAGCGGTTTGCATCTCTGACTCCAGGGGAGGTTCGGGCCTGCGTCTCGCCGAATCGGCTCGAGCGCAGATTCTAGCGCGGATCTCGAGCGATGGGGTGGGGAAGAGGTGGGAGGACCGCGCACGGCGCCGCCGGTCTCCGTCAGACTCAGCCAGGCATACCCCCTCGCTCCGCTCCGCGCGAACCTCCCGCCCTGCATGCGCGCCGATCGCGTCAGGGTCCACGCTACATTGCTCCCGATGAGCGGAGCAGTGACGATCGCACACACCATGCCCGAGGGGGAGTATCGACGTGCGCCAGCGTGGATTCCGATGCGCATCGGGTTGCACACAGTTGCGGTGCATCGCCGCCGAGGCATTCGGGACGGTCGTTGCGATTGGTGGCCGACAAGGCTGCGGAGCGGAGTTGCGCAGGTTCACCGCGCTTCCAGGCGCCTCGATCCGCCCACACCCAGCCGGCCCGAAGCATTGACGGATCGTTGCTCACTGAGGGTGGGCGTTCATGCGCATGTAGAGAATCGCTATTGCCGCGGTCGATTGCCGCCATTCGCGGGTGCGGGCGGCGCTCTGTGCCTCAAGGCTGACGTTGTCACGATGGGGAGGTGGCCGAGCGTGATCGATAGAGACACCTATTGGCATGGTGCTTGCCCAACAACCCTCCAGAACCGGGCCGAGAGCCGGCCGCGGTGTCTCATTCCCGAGGAGAACGCGATGTTCAGTCCAAGCCATTCATCGGTGACAATTCCTGAGTGCAATGCCTGCGGTGCGTGTTTGATCTGCGCGGCGTGTGGGACCACTCCAATGGTTGGCGCGGCCGTAACCGGCACTGCCTTCCTCGTCCATCTGCACAACTGCGAGTCGAACCCCTAGGAGTTCGCGCAGCGTGCCGACCCAACCACCTGGCGGTTCTCGCATCTCTGCCGCTCGATACGAGCCCTCGTAGGGCGGTTGCGAGTCCGCCGGGTGAGCGGGAGCATTCGAGAGCGAAAGAGCACGGGGCAGGCCCTCATGCATCAGAGTTTGAAGCGCATAGTCGACAGGACTGAATCCCTTTTTCCCTGTGTGGAAAAACGGACTTCCGTTCACATCACACCGACCGACTGCTATGTGCGTCAAATCTCCAGTGAGAGCACGGAACGGTCCGGTTCTCCCTTTCGTGACAAGCTCTGGGGGGTGAACCATGACGCAGCTCGCTTGTTGTCACTCTGTGATGGGTCGCTACGGATCGCCGATCTGCCGAAGGCCCTCGGTATCTCCGCTGATCCGGAGACTGTCGCGAGACTCTGTGGTTTCCTCGACGAGGCGCAAGGGCGCGGAGAGATCGTGTTGACCGATTGCGCGACGACGCCCCGTAATCCACGGGTCACCGGCAGCTCTGAGTTCTACGTACCCATCCACATCACGGTTGAGGTTTCGAGTCGCTGCAATCTAGCCTGCTCGTATTGCTACAACGATTTCGAAGACAGCCGCCAACCGGATATGAGCGTGGAAGAGCTGAGCCGGATCCTCGACGAGTGGGCCGATTTGGGTCTCGGAAGCGTTGAGGTTTCGGGCGGTGAGCCTTTCTTGCATCCGCAGATCGGAGAGATCCTCGACTACTGCTTTTCGAAATTTCGAAGTGTGGCTCTGCTGACTAACGGCACTTTGATCGATCGTCACGCGGCCGACGAGCTCGCGCAATGGACCGACCGGCTCCTCGTCGGCATCAGCCTCGACGGTCCGGACGCCCAGACCCACGACAGTGTCAGTGCCCCTGGGGCATTCGTCAAGGCATCTCGCGCGATCAGACTGCTCGCGGATCGAGGAGTCTTCGTGCGCGCGGCAATGACCGCCCTACCCACGACCATATTCAGGACCGAGGAAACGCTGCTGATGGCGAAGGGATTGGGTGCCCGCTACTTCTCCTACAGCCCTGTCACACCTTTCGGCGGCGGAAAGGAATTGGCCTGGAAGTGGAATGGACTGGACCCCCATGAGGTCGCCGAAATGGAAGCTGACCTGGCTCGGAAGTACGCGGGGTTCTTGACTGTGCTCGACGAGAATCAGCGGAAAGCCGGTTCCGAGAACTGTGGCGCCGGCCACAAGAACGTGATCCTCTCGCCACACGCCAAGCTTCGTACTTGCATCGTGCTGCCTGAAGGCGATAGCTTCGCGGATCTGCGAAGCGAGACTCTCGAAGAAGCCCTGCGCAAGCCGATCTTGGAGCATATGCGGAACCTCGAGACACCCAGAGTCGCCGACTGCGAAGGTTGTCGCTACGAGGGCTACTGCGCCGGTTGCGTCGTCCGCCCTCTAGCCGCGCTGGCGCGTGAAGGACGTCTCTGCCGGTGGGCGCATGCCAACAGCGCCCAAGAGCTGCTCGGAGCTTGCGAGAGTCTCGAGTATGATGAAAGGGAGCCTCTGTTCACATGAGCGATTCAGACATCGAAGTCAGCGGGCTCTGCAAGCGCTATGGTGCGAGCGACGCGGTCGTGGAGCTCAGCTTCCGGGCTCTGCCTGGAGAGGTGTACGGCTTGGTGGGGCCCAATGGAGCGGGCAAGACCACCACGATTCGCTGCCTTCTCGGTCTGATCCGCCCCACCGGCGGCCAAGTCCGCGTTTTGGGAAGCGACCCCTACCAGGAACAAAGGGTCTCGACGACAACCGGAGCTCTGCTCGAAGACTCGACGGTCTACGCGGGCCTCACGGCCCTGGACAACCTTGTGTTCTTCGGCAAGCTCCAGCTCTTGCCAGCCCCCGAAACCCGGGCTCGGTTCCTTCTCGAACGCTTCGGTCTCGGCGATCGCGCGGGCCAGAAGGCCTCGACCTTCTCCAAAGGCATGCAACGCAAGCTGGCAATGGCGCGAGCACTGATGTCGGATCCGCGTGTTCTGGTGTTCGATGAGCCTACATCCGGCATCGATCCGCACTTTCAGCAGGATTTCCAAGAAGTGGTCTCCGATCTAGCCGAAGAAGGACGCACCGTGCTCCTGAGTTCCCACAACTTGCGTGAAGTGCACGAGCTTTGCGATCGCATTACTTTCATGCAAGAAGGGCGTGGAGTCATGTGCGGCACGATCGAAGAGATCACCCGGAAGTTCGATCGCAGGAAGTACCGAGTGTGGTTCAACGGCACGTCCGATCTTCCCCGCTCTCGCCGGCGCATTCTGGTCGCCGATTTGGGACTGCTCCGGCAAGCGCGCGCCTCAGAGCCGGGAGTGTTGCTCACGAGCAGCCCGCAGTCGATCGACCAAGTGATCAGACGCTTGGCTGATGCGTCGATCGAGGCGCAGAGAGTCGAGCCTATCGACGTCAACCTGGACGATGTCTTCGAACTGGCGGAAGGGAGAATATAGTGTCTACTCTCTTGCGTTCTCAGATCAAGACGATCATGTGGAAAGACTTCAGGGAGATCAAGAGCAAAACAACTACATTTGGCGGAATGCTGCTCTTGCCACTGTTGCTGCTCTTCGCCAACGGTTTGGCCGCATATCACGCTCCCGATGGCGTTCGAGAGCAAATGGCGCAGGCGCTGATCGATGGTGCGCTCACACATCACGCCATGTCATTGTGCCTGCTGGTGATGTTGAGTTCGCTGAGTACCGCTTTCGTGCAGGAACGACTAACCGGCACGTTGGAGTTCGTCCTGTCCACACATCTGCCGGTGCACGTACTTTGGTTGGGCAAGAGCCTACTTCTACTCTGTTTCGGATGCTCCGTCGCGTTCATTGGTAGCACTTTGTTGGTTGTGGAGACCCATCTGTTCATGCTGGCCCCTGCGTCTATTCAGCTACCCAGCGCTCCGGCCTTCGTCTTCCTCGTTGTGCTGATGCCGCCGACAGCTCTTGCGATCTGCTTGATCGTGGGCGGGCTGCAACTTCTGAGCGTCAGCCCGGTCCTGGCACGCGTAATATATATGTTGACACTCATGGCCTATATGGCCGTCTCATCATTGCGGCAGTGGTCACAGAGTTTCTCGTGGTCCGCGCTTTGGCCCTACGGGGCGATTCTGGTTCTTTTGACCCTGGCTGTTTTCACATTGAGCCGTCGTTTGGACCGCGAGCGGGTCGCTTACGAGCAGTAGTCGGTTGAGCCCTTGGTCATCGAAAACGACCAGTCGCCGGACTCAGAGCGGGGAAGAAGCCCGGACTCCCGCTTCACCCACTCCGTAGGACCGGAGCACCGAGTCAGGCTGGTCTAAGTCGCGCAGCCACCGCGCATGCGTGGCCGCGTACCACGGAACCCGATGTCAGTGCGTCCCCCCAAAGGGGTTCTCTCTTTGCCCATAAATCGATAGCATTCGTGGTCGTAAAGAGTTACTGTCCAAGAAGTTGTCTGATCAGTTCCCAGCTCCACGATCCTGGCATTTCGACTGCGCTTTCGCCCTTGTTCGCCGGAAGACCGTGGTGAGCATCGCGAGTGGAGACAGTCCATGCCGAAGGTCTCGAAGCGACCGAAACCGCTTCTGATTCATGAGCTGTGCAAGGGGTGCGGGCGCTGCATAGAGTCCTGCCCGAAGCACTGCATCGTTATGGGCGACCAGATCAACCAGCTTTCGGGGCAGGTGCCGGTCGTCATCGATCTGGAGGATTGCAACGGGTGCAACCTGTGCATCGACGCCTGCCCGGAGCCGTACGGGCTGGTGCCGGAGGATCAGCCCTATGAGCTGACCACTCCGCCTTTCGATCGGCC
>CAZFNT010000255.1:0-6286 GCA_964520315.1 uncultured Gemmatimonadota bacterium | reverse complement strand
CCTCGCGAATCACTTCGACCTTCGGCCACCGGCCGGTCTTGTACCCCTCGGTCAGCACTAGATCGACATCATGAAAAAGGCGCTTCACCAGCTCTTCGGGCTCGCACCCTCCATCCACCCGCTCCCGCAAGGCGATCTCGTTCGGCCCGGCAATCGCCACTTGTCGAGCACCCGCATCGAAAAGGCGCGCCGTGTCCTTGCCGTCGCGATCGATCTCAAAACGATGCGCATCGTGCTTCAGCACGGCAACACGCCAGCCTCGCCCGATCAACCAGGGGATCAGCCCCTCGAGCAAGGTCGTCTTTCCCGAACCGCTGGAGCCGACGATGGAAACAACGACACTCATGCCAGAACCGCGTCCAGCGCACTTCGCCAGCTCTTCGCTAGCGCCGGCATCGAGCGGTCGAGAGCGCCATGCCCGCGCCAACGCACCTCGAACACGCCCTCGCGTGTCGTCCGCCCGACCGAACGCGCCCACGCCCCCGCGCTCGCCAAAACAGACACCACTTCCTCGACCGACTCCGGATCGACTTCCAGCACGAATCCCGGCATCTCTCCGAAGAAGCGCCCAACGGCATCGCATGCCGAATCGTCGCTGGTCGCGTCAAGGTCGAGCCACACACCCAGATCCGGCTCCGCGGCCAATGCACCAAACGCCATCTCGCAGATCGCCAGCGCCAATCCCCCGCCGGAAATATCGTGACATGCTCGCGCCAAACCACGATCCAGAACCCGCAACACTCCGCGAATCTCCGAACGAGCTGCTTCGAAATCGGCCTGGCGCAAGGCCCCGGTTTCGATCTTTGGGAAGCGATGGCTGATTTCCGCCCCCCCAACTTCGGAGCGACGCGTACCCACCAGCACCAGTGCGTCGCCTGGCTTTTCCAGAATCTGTGTTGTTACACGCCACGCATCCGGAAGCAATCCCGCGCAAGATACGATCGGAGAGGGTGCTACCGATCGGCCGCCGGCGGACTGGTTATAGAACGACACATTTCCGCTGACCACCGGAATCGGGGTTCCGTCGATCGCGGGATCGTCGTCGACCACACCCAGCGCCCGGCAGGCATCGGCGATCCCCCGCACCCCCTCGCGGAACTCATCCATCACCTCGGGCAGCTCGGGATTTCCGTAGTTGAGACAGTCGGTGATGCACAGCGGTCGCCCTCCGACCGCCGCGACATTGCGCACCGCCTCTTCGACCGCGAATGCGCCGGCGGCCCACGGGTCGAGCAGCCCCACCACCGGATCCCCGTCGGCCGAGACCGCGATCGCGAAAGGAGCACCGGGCACGGGAGTGACGACACACGCGTCCGCCTCGCCCGGTCTGACCATCGTATTCCCTTGCACCTCGGTGTCGTAGTGACGGTAAATCGCCGCTCGGGAACCACACGCGATCGAGCCTACGAGCGCGTCCAAGCCCTCTCCTAGATCGAAAGCACTCCGTATCGGCCCCGTAGCGGGCCCCGGAATCGGTCGCTTCCTCGCCTTGCGCGGCCGATCATGCCGAATGCCTTCGGTGATCGCTTCCACCTCGGCGTCACAAACCCGCTGCTCTCCCAGACGGAGAAGGTATCGGCCGTCGCGACGAACTTGTCCGATCACCGCGGCCCGCGCGCCCTCCGACACGCGCGGCAGCTCGTATCGATCGTTGAATATCGCGAGCACCCGCTCGGTCCACTCGTCAGGCACCGCCAGACAGAAGCGCTCCTGCGTCTCCGAGCAGGCGATCACTTGGGCCGGCAGATCAGGCAGCGAAACCGGCACCAGCCCCAGATCGATCTCCGCCCCAACGCCACCGGCCTGGGCGAGCTCGCTGGTGACGCAGGCGATCCCGCCGGCCCCCAGGTCTTTGAAACCGAGTGGCACACCGGCATCGTCGAGCAGATCGAGCAGATCGCGACAGGCAAGGGCCAGGACTCGCTTCAGAAAGGGATCGGGAGCCTGCACCGCCCCGCGGTTCGCCTCGACATCGGCCTCGTCGAGATCGACCGACGCGAAGGTGGCCCCGCCGAAACCGGAATCGTCGGTGGGCTTGCCGACCAAGATAAAGGCATAGTTCTTGTCGCGCGCCTCGGCCGGAACCCGGCTGCGCACGATCCGCGACTCCTCCACGACACCGAACGCGACCACATTGACCAGACAGTTGTCGTCGAAAGAGGAGTGAAAAACCGTGTCGCCACCCAGATTGGGCACTCCGACCGCGTTTGCGTAGCCCCAGATCCCATCCACGACGCCCCGAGCGATCTCTCGCACCCGTCCCCCCTGCTCGCCCTCCGGATCACCGAAGCGGAGCGGGTCGACCACACCGATTACATCGGCCCCCATGCAGTAGAGGTCCCTCAAGATCCCCCCGACCCCCGTGGCGGCGCCCTCGTAGGGAACAACCTGCGATGGGTGGTTGTGGCTCTCGTGGCCGACGACCAGACACCAGCTCTTCCCCTCGTGCTCGGCGATCCTCACGATGCCGGCATCTTCGCCGGGCCCCAGCACCACGCGCGGCCCCTCGGTGGGCAGCAGCTCCTTCAGGATCGCGCGCGAGGATTTGTAGGAGCAATGCTCGCTCCACATCGTGTTGAAAATGTGCATCTCCACGAGCGTGGGATCTCGCCCCAGGAGCCGGCTCACCTTGCGCGCTTCCGCGGCGCTCAACACCAGAGCATGCACCGCCAAGAGCTCACCGAGCCCCGCGTCGTCCTCCTCGAATGAGGAGATCGGGAGAGTATCCACCTAGCTCCCCAGAATCCTGCGGTGCACCTCGTGATACGCCTCGACCACGTCGCCCAGATCGTGCCGGAAGCGGTCTTTGTCGAGCTTCTTTCGGGTCTCGCGATCCCAGAAGCGACAAGTATCGGGGCTGATCTCGTCCGCAAGAACGATCTTCCCCTCGCGGTCACGGCCGAACTCGAGTTTGAAGTCGACGAGAATCAGCTCTCGCTCGATCAGGTAGGCCCGAAGCAGCTCGTTGATCGTACGGCTTGTCCGCTCGATCAGGTCGAGCTCGTCGCGGGTCGCGAGTCCCATGAAGAGCGCGTGCTCAGCGTTCATCAGCGGATCACCCAGCTCGTCCGATTTCAGGCTGTACTCGACGATCGGAATCGGAATCTCGAGCCCCTCCTCGAGCCCCAGACGCTTCGCCATCGACCCCGCCGTCAGGTTCCGTACGATCACCTCGACCATCACGATCTCGACCTTGTGAGTCACGAGCTCGCGCGCCGTCGGGTGGTCGATGAGATGGGTGGCAATGCCGTGCGACTCGAGATAACGCATCAGATGGGCCGTGGTGGCCGCGTTGATCTCGCCCTTTCCGGCAATCGTCCCCCGTTTCTGGGCGTTGAAGGCGGTCGCGTCGTCCTTGTACTCGTGGATTACCACATGCGGATCGTCGGTCGCGAAAATCCGCTTCGCTTTCCCCTCGTAGAGCTGTTCGCCGCGTGTCATATCTTCCGGTCTCCTGGTTCGATGCTCATCAACCCAGCCCTACCCTCTCGAAGATCGTCGCCACATGCCGAAAGTGGCGGTCGAGCGATGCTAGCTCGCCGATCTCGTCGGGACTCAAGTGTTTCGCGAGCTCGGTCGAATCGAGCGCCTGATCCACGAAAGGCCGCCCCGCCCCGCGCGCGGACATGGCTACCGACTGCACCAGCTCGTAGGCATCTTCTCGGGTCAGCCCCCGCTCGACCAGCTCGAGCAGATAGGCCTGCGACGCGATCAACCCCGCCGAGAGCTCCAGATTCCGCGCCGCGTTCTCCGGGAAGATGCGCAGGTTCTCGACGACCCGGCGCAGCCGGCGCGCCATGTAGTGCACCAGTCCGGTCGAATCGGGAAGAATCACGCGCTCGACCGATGAGTGGCTGATGTCTCGCTCGTGCCAGAGCGGAATGTTCTCCAGCGCCGCGACGCCGTGGCCGCGCAGCAGTCTCGCCATGCCGCTGATCCGCTCCGAGACGATCGGATTTCGCTTATGCGGCATCGCCGACGAGCCTTTCTGTTTCTTGCCGAATGGCTCTTCCACCTCGCCCACCTCGGTGCGCGCCAGGTGACGAATCTCGGTGGCGAAACGGTCCATGCTCGAGCCGAGAATGGCGAGGGCGCCAAGGTAGCCGGCGTGGCGATCGCGCGAGATCACCTGCGTCGAGATCGGCTCGGGCTCGAGGCCGAGTCGCTCGCACACTCGCTCCTCGACCTCCGGGGGCAGATGGGCGAAGGTGCCCACGGCTCCCGAGATCTTGCCGGTGGCGGCACCCTCGAGCTCCCGCTCGAAGCGCTCGATCCCGCGCCCCAGCTCCGCGTACCAACCCGCGAACTTCAGCCCAAGCGTGATCGGCTCCGCGTGGACCCCATGGCTGCGGCCGATCGCGGCGACGTCGCGGTTCCGCCGTGCCAGCTCGCCCGTCGCGACACGCAGCATCCCCAGCTCGTCGAGCACCGCCCGCCCCGCCTCGCGCATCTGCAGCGCCAACGAAGTGTCGAGCAGATCGGAAGATGTCATGCCCCGATGCAGATGGCTCGCCTCCGGCCCTACCCGCTCGGCGACGCAGGTCAAGAAGGCGATCACGTCATGGTCGACCTCTCGCTCGATCTCGTCGATCCGCTCGACATCGAAGCCCCCACGCTCCCGCACGGCCCGGGCCGATGCCTCGGGCGCCAGCCCCAGCTCGGCCATCACTTCGAGCGCGGTGGTCTCGACCTCCAGCCAGATCGTGAAACGGTTCTCATCGCTCCAGATCCGTCTCATCTCGGGGGTTGTGTAACGTTCGATCATTGCCTTCTCCGGCCCCTCAGCGCACCACGAAACGCCGGTGGAACATCCGCCCTTGCCGTTCGAATGTGATCAACACCGGATTGCCGCGCCGAACCCGTTCCACTACGTGGGCCAGCTCCTCGGCGGAGCGAATCTCCCAGCGGCCGAAGCCGCGGATCACGTCGCCCACCTCGATGCCGGAGCGGGCCAGTGCCCCATTGGGATCGAGCGTGGTGATCAGCACCCCTCGCCGCCCCCGCACTCCATGGCGACGAGCCAGAGAATCGGTCAGATCGCGGCCCCGCATGCCGAGCGCCGCGATCTCGCGCTCGTCGAGATCGGCGGGCCTCTGCGCCAATGTGATGGTGGTCCGCATCGATTCACGACCCCGCAAATAGCGCAGATCGAGCTCCTCCCCGACCACCGCCTGGGCCAGGGCGAGCTCGAAATCGAGGGCGTTTCGAATCGCTTCGTCGCCCAGCTCCACGATCAGATCGCCATCCCGCAGCCCCGCACGATCTCCGGGGCTCTTGCCGACCACATCGGCGACCAGCACGCCCTCCGCCTTCTCCATGGAGAGTGCCGACGCCAGCTCCTCGCTCAGCTCCTGCACGAGCACACCCATCCAGACCGGGCGCACTTCGCCGTGCGCCGCCAGATCTCGAATCACCTTGTGAACCCGGTTCGATGGGATCGCGAAGCCGATACCGAGCGATCCGCCGCCGCTCGAGAAGATGAAGGTGTTGACCCCGATCAGCTCCCCGGCGCCGTTCACCAGCGCGCCGCCGGAGTTCCCCGGATTGATCGAAGCGTCGGTCTGGATCATGTCCCGATAGACCCGTTCCGATTGAACATCGCTCTTGACGTCGCGGTGCAGCGCGCTCACCACCCCCGCGGTCACGGTCGGCCGCGGGTCGTCGATCAAATCGCCGAAGGGATTGCCGATCGCGATCGCCCACTCCCCGATCAAGAGCCGATCGGAGTCGGCGAACTCCACCTGGGGAAGCTCCGCGGGCGGATCGTCGATCCGCAAGAGCGCCAGGTCGCTCGAAGGATCGGTGCCCACCAAGGTAGTGCTCAGCTCCCGCCCATCGGGCAGCTTGACGTGGATCTTCTCGGCACCTTGCACGACGTGGTCGTTCGTCACGACATAGCCACGCTCGTCGATTATCACGCCACTGCCGAGCCCCGTGACCGGTCGCTCGTAGTAGCGCGGTGCGAAGAACCCCCGAAAGAAGGGGTCCCCGAAGGGTCCGGGCGAGCCCTGCACGACCTGGGTCCCGTATGTGTGCACCGCAACAACGGCCGGCCCCACCCTCTCGGCGGCCTCGACGATAGCGTTCCTGTGCGACTCGAAGATCGAGTCGGCCGCCGCCAAGGCGATCCCGCCATCGGGAGCCGGCGCGAGTGCCCACCGCGCGGCGGGCGCGAGGGCCAGCGCGCCGAGAGCGATGACGAAGATGGAGCGAGAGCGCATATAGCTAACTCGTGTATTTGGCCGCGTCGGCGACGAAGCGCGCCAGACCGACATCGGTGAGCGGA
>CAZFNT010000254.1:0-6309 GCA_964520315.1 uncultured Gemmatimonadota bacterium | reverse complement strand
CCCCGCCGGGGCATTGGGTATCGTTCGGAGGACAAGCACCGCCATCCATGAGCAAAGCAGCGGGTGCACCGCCGCCATCGCCTCGACATTTACCAGAGGGAAGCCCTCCACGAGCGAGGGAGAGACAAAGAGATCGGCCCCGCCCAGCAGCTTCGCCAACTCGACCGGCATCGGGTGCTCCGCCGAAACCGGCGTGCCCTTCGGCGGAATGCGCCCCAAAAACTCCACCTCGTCCACCAGACCGAGCTCCCGCGCCAATGTCTCCAGCAACTCGGTCCCCTCTCCGGCAACACTGAGCCTCGTTCCCGGCTCCTCCGCCACCACCTTAGACATGGCCCGCAGGAGCAGCTCGAACCCCTTCTTGGCATGATTCCGCCCCACCGCCACGATGCCGCATTCTCGCGCATTCCCATCGCCGATCCGCGCTCCCGAACCCCCAAGAGAAGAGTGTTTGGGGCGTCCCGCCATCTCCAAGACCCGTGCAGAAGTGCCTCCCCAGACCGCAGCCTCGCGCCACCGAGCCATCCAAGTCAGATCCACTCCATTCGGAACCCGAATCACCCGCCCCATCTCAGCGCCCGCCTCGGCCATCTCCTCCGCGATCTCGGTCGAAATCGCCACCAGCGCGTCCGCACGCTTCATGACCGTACGCACCCGCGCATCAGCTCGCCCGTCCAGCCGCAGCCCGTAGCCGATGGAAGGCACCTTCTGAAGATCCGCACCGTGGCTGGTCACGATCACAGGCCGGTGGTGCAGAGCGCGTGAGGCGATCGCCGCCCACCCCATCGTGTCGGCATAGTGCGCGTGGATCAGATCGACATCAAACCTGCGGCTCGCATAGGGAATCGCCGCCAGCAGCAGACCGAGATGCGCCCGCCAACCCCCGCGTCGTGGCGCCGCATAGCGCCATACATGAAAGGGAATGCCACTCGGCAGAGGGCCGAGATCGGGGCAGAGCACGACCGGTCGATGCCCCGCTCGCGAGAGCGCCAGCGCGAGCTGATGCACCGCCAGCTCCGCCCCCCCGATCGTAGGCAGGTAGTTCGGCGTCGCCAGGAGCACGCCCGTCCGCGAAGCCATCAGCCGGTGCTCCGAACCGAAGCCGATCGCTGCTCCCGCCGCCCACCGTGTTGCCCAGCGGCGCCATCGAAGACCTCTTCCATCTCGCGAACATGGGCCTCTATCGAGAAGCGGGCCGCCGCGCGCGCCACGCCGGCCTCGGCGGCCGCCAAGGTCGCGCACTCCCCCGCCAAGACCTTCTCGACCGCTCGCGCCATCGCCGCGGGGCGCCCCGCGGGAACCAGCCCCGGATGCTCAGCACCCAACACCTCCGCTACGCCGCCGGTTTCGGATGCCACGACGGGAGCCCCCCACGCCATCGCCTCGAGCGGAACCCGTCCAAAGGGCTCCGGCCTGACCGCCGCATGAAGCACCACATCAGCCGCGCACATCCAATCGGTCACATCGCTGCGCCTGCCGACCCACTTCAGCCGCCCCGCGACACCAAGCTCCTGGGAGAGCCGCTTCACTTCAGCCGGCCAAGTGGGTGCGTCGGCGGAAGCCGCCCCCGCCAGAACCAGAATCGGCTCCGGCCGGCCCGCTTCCGGGCGCAGAGCAGCGAAGGCGCGCACAGCCATGTCAGCACCCTTCCACGGTGCCACCGTTCCGGCGTACAGGAGCACGGAAGCTTCAGAGCCCACTCCGAGATCGGCGAGGGCACGAGCTCCACGGCGCTTCGCCGCTGCTCTATCCGCGGACGATGGAATCGTCAACCCGTTGTAGATCAACGCATTGCGCCTCGCCCATATGCCGTGCTCCCGGCAGTGGCGATCCACCGAGGTCGAGATCCGCACATGCGCCGAGATGCCGGATGCCAGGGCTCGGTGAACCGCGCGAAAGTCACCGTGCTGCCGCTCGTGGCATACGATCGCTCGACGCAGCATTCGTGCCGCCGAGATCCAGCCCGCATTCGTGATCAGTTGGTCGTTGGTATGCACCAGCGCGAAGGGCGAGCCACGGCCCTGCTCCAGGGACCGAATGACGCCGGCGCATTCCAGGGTCGCTCTGGCGAGCTCCGAGTAGAATGCGGCTCGTCCGGCAGCCAGGGGGCGAAGGGGCGGCTTCGGGAGCACGTAGACATCCAGGCCCTGCTCCCGCAGACGCGTGGCCGCCTCGCAAGGGCGGCAAAAGAGGGCGACCGGCTCGAAGCGGGATCGGTCCATCCGCTCCAGAAGCCCCGCGAGGCTGCGGAACGAGCCTCCCTCGCCGTCGATCGCCCCTTCGATATGCAGCGTCGAAGGCTGCGCTGCCCGCATGTTTCCTCCGGAGTTCCTTTTCGTCGATTTCGACAGCTCGGCCTGTTTCGGCAAACACCTCCTCGAAGCCTTCGACCGCTTCCTCGGCCTCTTGAGATCGCGCGGGGGCAATTGTCCCCAGGAATTCCCAGCTTCGGCGTATTGTCGTCTATCGCCCGTCGCCGAACACAAGCCCGCTGGAGTGATCGTGGCAACGCAGGAAACCGGCCAAACTCGTCATGAGCTCACCAAGCTCTTGATCCGCCTCAATCGACTGAACTTCCGCCTCGACCAGCACCTCACAGGAGAGGAGATCCGGCATCTGCAGGACGAACGGCGGCGCCTGAACGCCGAGCTCATCAAGGTTTCGGTCGATCTGAGAGGTGAGCACTCCCTCAGCGAGGCCGAGCTGGATGAGCTCCGCGGCAGAGGGGCTGAAGGAGAGCAACTGCTCAACTTCCTCATCCGGTCGATGTCGCAGCGACACGAGCCGATCGACAGAGAGGCCGGGATCGCGCAAGAGCGAGCGCTAAAGCAGAAGCGAGCGGATATCGAGAGTCAGCTCTCGGCCATCGCTTCGGCGAGACAACCGACCCGCCGGCTGCCCCCCGACGAGATCGCAGACCTGCGCAAGGAGCGCGATGTGCTTCGCAGAGAAGTCGAAGAGCTCATGGAGAGTCGCGACTTCTACAAAGAGCAGGTCGAAGAGATGAGAAGTCTGGCCCAACGGGGCAAGACCGAGCGCATCCACGAGACGCTGACCCGGGTCGAGCGACACACCAAGGAGCTGCCGGCTACCGAGACTCTTCGCCTCATAGCGGACCTCCTCTCGGCCGACGAGCCGATATCGGCCTCTCGTGCTCTTGCGCTTGCGCGGCAATCCTCGAACGACGTCTTCCTTCAGATGCTCCTGGCCCGTCACGAATCGTTGACCGACGAAGACGGAACCGAAGTCAGAGCGATGCTCGAGTTGATCCTCGCCAATCCCGCTACTTTCCGCGCCGATCTGCTCGACGACACCGTGAGCTTCTTCCGTAGCAAGACATTCCGCAGGAATCGTTCGCTACACAGCATCGTGTTGTTCAACCCTGGAGCGCCGGTGCACTTGCTCAGGCACATTCTCAGGGTTCCCCTGAAAGAGCTCGATCAGGCAACCGAGTGCGCCAAACGGAACTACGGCTCGGCCGACATCTTGGATGTGCTGACCGAGATCGCTCGTACATCGACCGATCGCACACGCCTGCGCCACATTCTGCAGATCACCGCAGTCGATCCGGTGAAACGGGTACGTTTCGAGCGCGTTCTCGCTTTTCGAGACGACATCGGAGACGCCGGAGTCATCGAGCTGAAGCCCACCCGCACACCATGACGAAACTGCGGCCGACGAAGGGCGGGAGCCCGCGCTTCAGGGTCCTGGTCGCGCTCGTGCTGCTGGCGGTCGCATGGTCCCGTATCGACCCGGCGGCCGTTGTAGAGACAATTTCGTACGCCTCCGCCGGACCGCTGCTGCTCTCGTTTCTCGTTCTCATCGCGGAGCGTCTCGTGACGATCGCCAAGTGGATCGTGCTTCTCGAGGCGAGGGGCTGGCACCGCCCGACGAGCGATGCTTTTCTGATCTACTGGAGCAACAACTTCCTGGGGCTGCTGCTCCCGACTGGCTTGGGCCTCGATGTGCTCAATGCCTTCCGAACTCATCGGGCGGGAATGCGCCTGGCGGATGCGACGTCGGTCGTGACCGTGGACCGGGTGCTCAGTCTGGTCTCGCTGACTTGCGTGGTCACGGGCGCCTGGCTGCTTACAACCCGTTTCAAGGTAGAGCTCGGCGGCGCGGTGACAGCACTTGGCGGAGCGATGGTGGCGGTGGTCTTCGTCGTGGCACTGCCCTGGCAAACACGCATCCTCACGGCGCTCTCGCGTTTCGGCATCGGCGAGAAAATCGCCATTCGCCTGGCGTCGTTCCATGCGGCGGTCGTGGCCTTTCGCCATGACCGGAAGGCACTGGCCATCAACCTCGTGCTCTCCATAATCGCCCAGCTCTTACGGGTGCTCGAAGTCGCCGTGATGATCCACGCTTTCGGCCCCACGCTCGGATGGCGCAACGCCATGGTCGTGGTGCCCGCTGCGAATGCAGTGACTGCTTTGCCGATCTCGATCGGGGGGGGGCTAGGGCTGCGCGAGAACGCCTATCTCTACCTATTCCCGCGCGTCGGGGTGTCGGAAAGCGACGCGATGGCGCTCTCGGTGCTGGTCTTCGCCTGGGTCGTGATCTGGGTGCTGCCAGGGGGGCTTCTGGCGTTTGCGCGGCGATCAACGCCGCCGGCGTAGGCCAAACCGAGGTCGGCAAATCCCTCGCCTCGCCGATCTATGGAATGAGTGCGCGTCTTTACCGCACATTGCAATGAACTTGGCCATCTGCGCCGCGATTCCGAGCTCCGAGTCATCTTCGACAAGGCCTCGGAGCGAGCCCGAGCCCCTCTCTCCCATAGCCTTCCGAGACAGTCCGCCACTGGAAGCGGTGAGGGCATGGAACTTGCGCCGATTTTGCGACACAACGGCCGAGGAGACGACCAATGAGCACCGACAGCAACTTCGAAGCCTGGGAAGAGTGGGACGAGGGAGAGCTAGAAGATGAGCTGCTGGACGAGCTCGCGTTCGAGGAGCTCGATGATGAGCTCGACGACGACGAATCGGACGAGGAGTTCGACGACGACGAGCCCTTCTTCGATGACGACGACCCTCTGGCCAGCGGTCCTCTGCACCAACGCACCCAGTGGCTTCAGATCCGTGGCGACATCGATCAGATCGTAGGGGCCGACGATCTGCTCGATTTCCATTTCTTCATCGCCGGCACGCGCGGAGTCTGCAAGGGCGAGCGGAACTTCTTCAACCGCATGAAGTTGTACTTCTACAAGGACTGAAGCACTTCGCAGTTATCTAGCCTGCTCTGATCAGCTCGAACACGAAAGTGACCGCGCCTCGATCGGTCCGATCGGCCTGGGGCACAAAACGCCACTCGCGAAGCGCCCTGATCGCCGCCTCTTCGAAGACAGGATCGATGCGAACATCGGGGACGATATCGCCCACGACACCGTCTGGTCGCACGACAAAGCGGAGCCGCACCCGGCCGGAGCGCCTGACCCCAAGAGGGAAAGAGGGGATCACGCGGCTCACGATTCGCCTGTGAGCGGCCGGTCCTTCCAGTAGAAAAGCCGGCTCCGGATCGCCGCCGGCCACCGAGGCATCGACCTCCGGCAGATCGGGCAGGGCGGTCGAGCGGGCGCGGCCGACTTGTGCGGGTCTGCGGGCCAAGCCGGGAGCACCTCGGCCGGCGTGGCGCGGGGGACCGGCGAGGGCCTCCGGAATCGAGACGAAGCGCCTGGACATGAGCGGCGGGGCTTCGGTTTCGGTCATCTCATCGGCCCTGGGGAGAGCTACGGAGGCCACGACTCGAGGCAAAGGTCTGTGGGGACGTGACTCGGTTGCCGGCGAGGGATCCTCTACCGGAACCGGCTCGGGCTCAGGCTCGGGCTCGGGCTCCGGCTCGATCGGGTCCGCTTCGCCGGCGGATTCGGGTGGATCTTCGGGTCGGCCACGCAGGCTTTCCCCACGCCGTAGATCGAGGGCGACCAGAATCTCTTCCGGGTTCGATCGGGCGGGGGGGAGCTCTACCCGCCACCACCGCGCGCCTGCAATGAGAGCAATTTGCAAGAGCGCAGTCAAAGCCAGGGCGGAGCTCCAGGAATGCGTGTCGATATTAGTCCGCATCCGGAGCTTCCGTCGCGATGACGAGCCGTTCTACTCCTTCTTGACGAGCCTGATCCAAGACGTGAACCGCATGACGAAGTGCGATCTCTCGATCCGCTTCGAGCACGACGGTCGCCTCTGCTCCCGCCTGCAAGCGGCGCCGGAGCTCGGGCCCGATTTCGGCAAAGGCGCCGAGCCTCACTTGGTCCACGTAGATCTCGCCCCCGGCCGTGACCGTCACGGTGATGGGAGCGGGCGTCGTTTGCTCGGT
>CAZFNT010000253.1:2314-6315 GCA_964520315.1 uncultured Gemmatimonadota bacterium | reverse complement strand
CCATCGTCACAAGACTCCGCTGATCCGCCTGCACGGAGCCGAGAGCCACACCTGGGAGGTGCTCGGATTCACGATCATCGGCTCCGAGGCCTGGCGCGTCGAGAAAGAGGCGCGCAAGGCGATCGGCACGGTCGAGGCCGCCGAGAGCGAGCTTTCGGTAGTGCGGACCGAGCTCAACGTCGACGAAATCGATTTGGGGCGCCTGGAGTAGACGAAGACCTCCCGGGGGACGGCGCACTGTGTTGCTGGTCGCCGCGATTCCCATGCGCGGCCGGCGCCCAAGCTCCACAACGCCCGAAGTGGCGATCCACGATGCCCTCGGGAAGTGCGGCCGACATCGTGTGGTACTCTGGGGGCTGTCGTGCCCCAATCTCGGAGCCCCAGTGCGGCCCCCAATCCCAACCCTCCTGTGCCGATGCGATCAGGCCGCATTCTTGCCGGCCGAGCCGCGACGCCACCCCCCGCTCTCGGTAGCGTTGCCGTGAACGCCGCAAAGGGAGCGCATCGATGAGAGCGCTGGTCACCGGTGGAGCCGGATTCATCGGCAGCCATCTCTGCGAGTCGCTGCTGGCCGCGGGGAACCAAGTTTGGTGCGTCGATAACCTGCACCTGGGTCGCGAGGCTCATGTCGCCCACCTTCGATCCGATCACGCTTTCACTTTCGAGAAGCTCGATCTTCGCGACGAAGCGGGCCTCGATGCCCTCTTCTCGCGGGCGCGTTTCGACTTCGTGTATCACCTCGCGGCCAACTCCGACGTCGTGGCCGGCAGTCGAGATCGTCGGGTGGACCTCGAGCTGGGCCCGGGTGCTTTCATGCCGGTGTTGGAGTGCATGGCCCGCCACGGTGTGCGATCGATCCTGTTGGCCAGCTCGTCGGCGGTGTTCGGGGAGAGCGAAGGGGCGCTCGAAGAGGACCGCGGTCCGATGCGCCCCATCTCGTTCTACGGGGCCGCCAAGCTCTCCTGCGAAGCCTGGCTTTGCGCGTATGCGCACCACGTCGGACTGCGGGCATTGGTGTTGCGCTTGCCCAATGTGGTGGGCCCGCGCGCGACCCATGGAGTGCTTCTGGACTTCATCACCCGACTTCGAGCCGATCGGTCGAAACTGGTGGCTCTGGGGAATGGCGAACAGCGCAAGCCTTACCTCCACGTCACCGATCTGATGACGGCGATCGAATGCACGACATCGCGGGCGTGGGAGGGGCTCGAGGTGTACCACGTGGCCGGAAAGGGCGACACATCGGTGCGCACGATCGCCGCCATCGTGCTCGAAGAAGCGGGGTCTCCATCGACGCCGGTGGAGTTCGCCGAAGAGGCGCGCGGGTGGACCGGTGATGTGCCCAGATACGCCTACGACACAGAGCGCATCGAAGCGCTGGGATGGAAGTGCCGATACCACTCGACCGCGGCGGTGCGTCAAGCGGTGCGAGAGATGCTGGCAACGCCTTGACCCGATCCGGTGCCTGGCCCGGGCCAGACCCCGCGCCGCTCGCGGCGATCATCGCCGGGGGGCGGGGCACACGTCTACGGGGTCGCACCGGCGATCGGATTCCCAAAGCTCTGGTGCCGGTGGCGGGTACGCCGATGCTGATGCGGCAGCTCGAGTATCTGGCGCGAGAGGGCATCGAAGAGGTGGTGGTTCTCGTGGGTCCCTGGGCGACGCTCGTGCGGCGGGCGCTCGGGGGCTGGAGCGCGCCCGGCTCGATGCGGATCCGAGTGGTGGCTGAGAAGGCGCCGCTGGGAACAGCGGGTTGCCTGGCACCGGTGCGGCAGCTTCTCGGCGAGCGCGGCCTGTTGGTGGTCTACGGCGACATGGCTCTGGACCTCGACCTGGCGTCCCTCTGGTCCTTTCATCGGACGCGAAAAGGCCCGGCGACCCTGGTGGTCCACCCGAACGACCATCCCCTCACATCCGATCTCGTGGAGGTCGACCGCGACGGCCGCATTCGGGCCTTTCTGCCCCGCAACCGCCGGGTCGGTGGCGAGCACCGAAACCTGGTGCCGGCCGCGGTCTACTGTCTGGATCCCGAGGTGCTGGAGCGGCTGCCGGAGGGGGCAGCCAGCGACTTCGTGGCCGATATCTTCCCCGCGCTCCTCGACGCGGGTCGCCCGCTCTGGGCCTACAACACGGCGGAGTATCTTCGCGATATGGGATCGGAAGCGCGCTTCGTCCAAGTGGAGGAGGACTATCGCCGGGGGCGGATCGCCCGGTTCAACCGCCGTCGTGCGCGCCCGGCGATCTTCTTCGACCGCGACGGAACCCTGAATTTGGATCCCGGCACGCGCGGAATAACCCGCTCTTCCGATCTCCGCCTGATCGATGGGGCCGCCGAAGCGGTGCGGCGCACGAACGACGTGGGCTTCCTGGCGGTTTTGGTCACCAATCAGCCACAGGTGGCCAAGGGGTTCGCCTCGCGGGAAACGATCGAGAGCATTCATGCGCGCCTCGAGACCGAACTCGGGCGC
This sequence comes from uncultured Gemmatimonadota bacterium, assembly GCA_964520315.1. Classification (GTDB taxonomy): domain Bacteria. Next base: position 3,850 of record CAZFNT010000253.1, on the reverse strand, counting down.
GCGGGGGCGAAGCTCGATCGAATCTACTGGTGTCCCCATCACCCGCAGGCGGGCCACGAGGGCGAGGTGACCGAGCTCAAGGGGGCGTGCGAGTGCAGGAAGCCGGCCCCCGGCCTTTTGGCGCGGGCGGCGAACGAGCTGAATGTCGACCTGGGCCGGAGCTGCATCATCGGCGATAGCTGGCGCGACTTCGGAGCCGGTCGAAGCCTGGGAGTGGCGGTATACGGAGTGCGCACCGGCGAAGGAAGTCGGCTGCTGCCACCGGGAATCGAGCCGCCCGACCTGATTTTCGACGATGTCGACGAGGCGACGACCTACGTGCTGCGCGGAGTGCCCGAGGTGGAGATCCTGGCCACGCGCCTGGCCCAGGATGCCCCGTCAGAGCGACCGAGGCTGGTGGCGGTGTGTGGGATCTCGCGGGCGGGCAAATCCACGGTCGCCCATGCACTGCGCAGGGCCCTCGGGCGAGAGGGCATCGAGACCGTGCACGTTCGGCTCGACGACTGGATCGTGCCGCGTGATGAACGCGCTCCCGAATCGACCGTGGCGGAACGAACACAGTCGGCGTCGATGCCGGAGATCGCGCGCCGCCTGCTGGGGGGAGAGACCGTCGAGGCGCCGGGCTACGATCCCCACGATCGCCGAGGTGGAAGGGGCGTGCGCTACACGGCCCCTTCGCGCGGAGTTGTAATCCTCGACGGAGTGTTGGCCGGTTCGAGAGGGCTGCGGCAACTGATCGACGCACTGGTCTACGTGGAGGCCGCCGACGAGATCGTCGAGGCGCGAACCCGCGCTTTCTATCGCTGGAAGGGGTGCCCCGCCGACGAGATCGCGGCGACCCTGCGACAGCGGCGAGTCGAGGAGTGGCCCGCGGTGCGGGAGCAGCGGGCTGGAGCCGATCTGATCGTCGGATCGAGCGATGCCTCGAAGCGGGTGTGAACCGGTGCGCTATAGTTCTTGTTGCAGAGAATTGGAGCCGCGCCACCACGCCCCAAAGAGGTCCCCATGACGATGCGAGAGACATTGCTGGCCTATCGAGACGGTGTGAGCGACCTCATCGCCCAGCTCGACTTGCCACCAATCGAGGCACTGGTCGACGCCTTGCTCGAGGCCCGACAGAGGGGTCGAACGGTGTTCGTGATGGGCAACGGCGGCTCGGCGGCGGTGGCGTCGCACCTTGCCTGCGACCTGAACAAGAGCTTGAACAACAGTCGCTCGATCCCTTTCCGTGCCCTCTGCCTGAACGAATCGACGCCAACTCTGACGGCCTATGCGAACGACGTGGACTACGGCGACGCCATGGCCGAACAGCTGCGCAATTTCGTCGGGGAGGCGGATCTGGTCATCGCCTTCTCGGGCAGCGGTGACTCGGAGAGCGTCATTCGGGCCGTTGCGCTGGCGAACGTGGCGGGGGCGACCACCTTCGGAGTGTGCGGTCTGAGCGGCGGGCGTCTGCGGACCGCCGCTCAACATGTGATCCATGTTCCGACTCGCGACCTTCGGCAGGCCGAAGATGCATTCGTGGTCATCGCCCAT